>SKYW01000095.1 GCA_007127695.1 Balneolales bacterium
AGATGTCCCGATCTGGCAGCAGTTCTCAAAAGGGGACGAGGATGATGCCGGTGAAACGGGCGGGCAGACGGACGAGGAAAGCCTGGAGGCCGGCGGAGAAACAGCCGGGGATGACGCAGCCGGGGAAGAGACAGCCGGGGATGACGCAGCCGGGGATGAACCAGTACCAGCAGAAGAGCTTGAAAAAATCCGATCCTACGTCACGGACATGGAGGATGAATTTGTTACCGAGCTTTTTGGCGGGGATGAAGGTGCGTTTCTGGATACCTTAGAACACATTACCCGTCTGTCAGACTGGAAGGAAGCCGGCAGTCACATCAGCCGGGAGGTTTTTGACCGCAATTTGATCGATATTTACTCCGATACCGCCATTTATTTCACTGACCGGATGCAGACCTATTTTCTGGAACGTGAGTGAACCGCCAACCTGAGACGGATATGAGCCGGAAACGCAAGTTTGAAGAACTGGAGACGTGGAGGGAAAAGTCACAGAAAGGCGGGGGAGCCGCCCGCATCAAAAAACAGCATGATGCCGGCAAGCTTACGGCCAGGGAGCGCATTATGCTGCTGCTTGACAAAGGGAGTTTTGAGGAGCTTGGCGCGCTGGTGCGTCACCGGAGTCATGATTTCGGTCTCGACAAGCAGCGGTACCCCGGTGACGGTGTGGTGACCGGCTTCGGGACGGTGAATGGCCGCCCGGTCTATGTGTACAGTCAGGATTTTACCGTATTCGGGGGGTCGCTCTCGGAAACCCATGCCGAGAAGATCTGCAACATCCTTGATCTGGCCATGAAAAACGGCGTACCGGTCATCGGGCTCAATGACTCAGGCGGCGCCCGCATCCAGGAGGGAGTGGTTTCACTGGGTGGATATGCCGAGGTGTTCTGGCGCAACAGCATGGCGTCCGGCGTGGTTCCGCAGATATCCGCCATCATGGGACCGTGCGCCGGAGGAGCGGTTTACAGTCCGGCCATCACCGACTTTACCTTCATGGTGAAGGGAACCAGCTTCATGTTTGTCACAGGTCCCAACGTAGTAAAAACGGTCACTCACGAAGAGGTCACCCTGGAGGAGCTCGGCGGTGCGGTGGCGCACAATACCAAGTCGGGTGTTGCTCATTTCATGTCGGAAAATGATGCCGAATGTATTGCCGGAATCCGGCACCTGCTTGCCTATCTTCCCTCCAATTGTGAGGAAAAAACCCCGATGCCGGCTGGCATACGGCCGGATGAGGATGCCGCTGCGAAGCTGGATGCGCTTGTCCCGGAGAGCCCGAACAAACCGTATGACATGAAAGAGGTCATTCGCGGTATTGTGGATGGCGGTTCGTTCATGGAGGTACATGCGCACTATGCAGAAAACCTGATTGTCGGATTTGCGCGGATGGATGGGCGCAGTGTCGGCGTGGTTGCCAATCAGCCGCTCTCGATGGCGGGATGCCTGGACATTGACGGGTCGGTGAAGGGTGCCCGTTTTGTGCGTTTCTGCGACGCGTTCAATATTCCGCTCATTGTATTTGAAGATGTACCGGGATTTTTGCCGGGGACGGACCAGGAGTGGGGCGGGATCATCCGGCATGGAGCCAAACTGCTGTATGCTTTCTGTGAGGCCACCGTGCCCAAGGTGACCGTGATCACCCGCAAGGCCTATGGCGGCGCCTACGATGTGATGAATTCAAAGCATATCCGCGCCGATTACAACATTGCCTGGCCGACGGCGGAAATTGCGGTAATGGGCGTAAAAGGTGCCGTTGAAATCATCTTCCGCAAGGAGATCGCGGAAGCCAAAGATCCGGAAAAGAAGATGGCGGAACTGGAGTCCAAATATGATGAGCATTTTGCCAATCCATGGCGGGCGGCCGAGCGGGGATATGTTGATGATGTCGTCTATCCCTCTGAAACCCGGCAGAAATTGATACGGGCCCTGAATGTAGTCCAGTCAAAAGTAGACCACGTGCCCAGGAAAAAGCACGACAACATGCCGCTGTGACGGCGGGTCAGACAAGGTTCACTTCCGGTTCAAGGGTGATCCCGAAACGATCCAGAACTTCTGCGCGTATGGTATCCGCCAAATCCAGGATATCCCTTCCGGTGGCCTTCCCGTGATTGACCAGGATCAGGGCATGGCGCTCATGCACACCCGCATCCCCAAGTCGTTTCCCCTTGAGGCCGCATTGGTCGATCAGCCAGGCAGCCGGTATCTTGATCTGGTTTCCGGCGGGATAGGATGGGATTCCGGGATGCGTCTCACTCAGCTTGAGGAACTGATCCTGTGTGATGACCGGGTTCTTGAAAAAGCTGCCGGCGTTGCCGGTGACAGCCGGATCGGGCAGTTTTGAGGACCTGATTTTCCGAACTGCCGAACCGATATGCCGGATATCCGGATCCGTGATGCCGTCCGCTTTGAGCACTTCTTTCAAATTGCCGTACTCAAGGTGCAGCCGGTGCTGTTTGCTGAGTCTCAGCGTGACGGCGGTTATGAGGAATTTGCCTTTCAAATCCCGTTTAAAGATGCTGTCGCGGTAACCGAACCGGCACATTTCCCGGTCAAAGCGGGTCAGTTCGCCAGTTTTTAGATCCAGGGCATCCAGCGACACGAAGACCGAATCCAGTTCCACCCCATAGGCCCCGATGTTCTGGATGGGAGCGGCGCCGGTCTCGCCGGGGATCATGGAGAGGTTTTCGAGTCCGCCCCAGCCCCGGTCGATGGTATGGTGCACCAGGTCATCCCAATTCACACCGGCTCCTGTTTGCAGGATCACTTCACGGTCATTCTCTGAAAGCACCCTGATACCGGGAATGCGGATTTTCATGATGAGCCCGGGAAAGTCCTGCGTGAACAGGGTGTTGCTGCCGCCACCGAGTATGTATCGGGGCTGCTCCAGAAAAATGGCGGTGTCCATAAGACGGAGCAGGTCAGCTGTCGAGGATATTTCGGTAAAGAACGCAGCATTCGCATCAATCCGGAACGAATTGTGGGGTTTAAGGGAGACCCATTCCCGGATCATGATGCTGTTTTTTCGGCTCACGCGTGACACCTGGTATTTGAAAAAAAATGATGCAAAAAGGTAATGAATACCATAGCTAAATACTGCCGGAATCGTAATACATATAGAGGCATGATAGCGTTTTGCACAGATAAATCTTCCGTTTTTTCTATTGAAAGGCAGTACGACGACATTCCTGAGACCCGGAACCTGCGCTGCCCTGAGACCCGGAACCTGCACTGCGCGCGTCGGATATCGTAATGGCATCAGGCACAAAAAAAAGGGCAGTGAAGTCAACCACTGCCCTTTTGCTTTGGGGGTAATAGCCAGATTTTTTACATCCTCTGGCAGGATCGGGGTTTCTTAGAAGCGCTCCGGTTCCATTCCCCATTTGCTCGGGGAACGCCACAGGCTGGAACGCAGAAGTTCACGCATGAAAAGGAACTCTTTCGGGAGGCGGTCGTACAGCTTGGAGAACAGCTCCTCGTGTCCGAGCACCTCATCTTTCCATATTTCACTGTCGACAGACATCAGATCGTTGAACTCTTCTTCAGTGAAGTTTTCAAGTCCGCGCCAGTCGATGTCTTTGTAGCGGGGCATCCATCCAAGCGGGCTTTCCAGAGCGAAAGCTTCTCCGCGGACACGCTCGACGACCCACTTCAGCACGCGCATGTTTTCGCCGAATCCGGGCCAGATGAACTTGCCGTTTTCGTCCGTGCGGAACCAGTTCACACCGAAGATCCGCGGCGGGTTGGGAAGCTCACGTCCGATCTGCAGCCAGTGGTTGAAGTAGTCGGCCATGTGGTAGCCCATGAAAGGAAGCATGGCGAACGGGTCGCGACGCACTTTGCCGAGCGTACCGGCGGCGGCGGCGGTCATCTCAGAGCCCATGGTAGCGGCACTGTAGACTCCGAAGTTCCAGTTTACGGATTGGTAAACCAGGGGTACTGCGTTGCTTCGGCGTCCGCCGAAGATGAAGGCCTTGATCGGCACACCTGCGGGGTCTTCCCACTGGGGATCGATCGACGGGCACTGCGCAGCAGGCGCCGTGAAGCGTGCATTCGGGTGTGCTGCCGGCTTGCCTGAATTGGGATCGTATTTCTCACCACGCCAGGTGGTAAGGTTTGACGGAGCCTCTTTGGTCATGCCCTCCCACCATACATCGCCATCATCAGTGAGGGCGCAGTTGGTAAAGATGCTGTTTTTGCTGGCGGAAGCCATGGCATTCGGATTTGACTTTTCATTGGTGCCTGGAGCCACTCCAAACCATCCTGCTTCGGGGTTGATGGCCCGAAGCTGACCTTCCTTGTCTTTTTTGATCCATGCGATATCGTCACCGATGGTGGTCACTTTCCAGCCTTCCATCTCTTTCGGAGGAATGAGCATGGCGAAATTGGTCTTGCCACAGGCACTGGGGAAAGCGGCTGCAACGTATGTTTTCTCCTTCTTGGGAGATTCCACTCCAAGGATCAGCATGTGCTCGGCCAGCCATCCCTCATCACGGGCCATGGTGGACGCGATCCGCAGTGCGAAGCACTTCTTGCCAAGCAGGGCGTTACCGCCGTATCCGCTTCCGAAGGACATAATTGAGCGCTCTTCAGGGAAGTGCGTGATGTATTTGGTTTTGTTGCAGGGCCAGGGAACATCTTCCTGTCCTTTTTCGAGAGGAGCACCGACAGAGTGGAGGCATTTAACAAATTCGCCGTCTTTGCCAAGCACGTCCATCACTTTCTTGCCGATGCGGGTCATGATGCGCATGTTGACCACAACATACTCAGAGTCAGTGATTTCAACACCGATGTGAGAGATCGGGGAGCCGATCGGTCCCATGCTGAACGGGATGACATACATGGTGCGGCCTTTCATGCATCCGTCGTACAGCTTGTTCAGCGTGGCTTTCATCTCATTGGGATCCATCCAGTTGTTGGTTGGACCGGCGTCTGATTTCCTTTTGCTGCAGATATAGGTGCTCTCTTCCACGCGTGCCACGTCGGAAGGATCCGAAAAGGCGGCATAGCTTCCGGGACGCTTTTTCTCATTCAGCTTGGTGAAGGTTCCGCCATCGACCAGAAGCTGACAAAGTCGGTCATACTCCTCCTGGGTTCCATCAGCCCACTCTACGTTGTCGGCCTTGGTCAGGGCGGCTGTTTTCTCCACCCATTCAATTAGTTCCTTGTGTTTAACCCACTCAGGATGTTTCATAACAGTACTCCAGTGATTAGAGGTTTACAATATCGGCTTGTTTGCCATTATACAAATTCTGTTTCCTTTGGTTTCCGTCAGAAAGCCAGTCGCACTTCCCGTACTGCATGTAAGTCATTACTGTACTGCGTAAGATAACCGAACAGATTTTTTTTGTGAAATTTTTGTCAGCGAATCAACATCTGATTGATTCATCTATCTTTTTCAAAAACAATAATACAGATTGAATTTGAATATCATATTAAGAAAGCGGTTCCACCATTTTTTCTCCCGGGAATTTGAAACATAAATTGGCCAAAACGGGTGGAGACGGTTTTAACCACGGGTATCAAAATATCGGATTTCAAACCGGCAGGTAAACCTTGAACTCGGCACCCCCTTCCTCTACGTTCCACACCCTGATTTTTCCACCGTGTTTCTGGATGATCTGTTGAGAGATGGAAAGGCCCAGGCCCAGTCCGAAACTGGTATTCTTGTGCTTTGTAGTAAAGTTCGGTTTGAATATCTCCTTGATGACAGAAGCAGGGATGCCGGGGCCGCTATCTTTTATGGAAACCCATACGTAGCGTTCATCGTGTCCGCAGGAAATGACCAGCTCTCCCCGGTCCTGCATGGCATCACAGGCATTGATGATGATATTTGTCCAGACCTGGTTCACCTCGCCGGTAATGATATCGATCGGAGGGATATCGGAGAAATTGAGGATGACGTCAATTTTCTTGAGACGGTTTGACAGAAGCAGCAGCGTGTCATTGAGTCCGTCACGGAGATCCGCTTTCTCATACTTGCCCTTGTCCTGCCGGCTGTAACTCTTCAGGCTGGATACGATTTCGCCGATACGCTTGGTGCTGGATTGCAGGTTCCTCAGGAAATATCCGCTCTCGTAAAAGAGGATCATGCTTTCGAGCTCCGCGCGGCGTGAAGCATTGGGCTTGTCGCCCATCTGTTCCTTCACAAACGCGAGCGCCTCATCGCTCATGGAGGTCACTTTTCTGAGCAGGCTGCGCGGCAGTTCTGGGTAAGCCTTTTCCCACTCATTCAGTTTTACCCGCTGCTGGTCGGAATCCCGCAATACGCGGCGCAGGCCAAGCCGGAAAAATTTGTCGTAGTGATGTTCCTGGTCCGGGTCGGCCTTGTGGATGATCTCCGGAAGATATTCCAGCAGGTTGTCAGAAGCGCGAAGCATGGCCGCCGCCGGATTGTTGATCTCGTGGGCGATGCCGGCCACAAGCTGTCCGAGTGTGGCCATTTTTTCCTGGCTGATCAGCCGGTGCTGGGTTTCCTCCAGCTGCTTGAGCGCCTCACGCAAGTGGTTCCGCTCCCGCTCAAGGGTGTCGTTGATGCTTTCCAGTTCCACGTGGACCGAGACCACATGATGGTAGCGATCGATCAGGTTGCCGATGATCAGCTGCTGGGCCAGGAGGGCCGCCTCGTCCCGGCTGCGCTGCAGTTCCAGGAAATCCTTCTCCTTCATCTTGATGGCCTTGCAGGGGCTTGCGGCAACGGCCGTTGTCAGCACCGGCTCCCCGGTCACAAAGGAAATAAGTCCCACGAGTGCGCCCGGACGCAGCCAGTCAACGGTTATATTGCGGCCGGTCTGTGTCTTCTTCGACAGCTGCACCGTTCCCTCCAGAAGGATGAAGACCGATTCATTGAAATCCCCCTCGCTGAAAAACTGGTCATCCTTGTCAAAATCCAGCACTTCCACGTCAAAAGCACCGGATGCCTGGAGATACTTGGCAATCTGCTTGGTGATGCGGGTGGGGTCCTGGAGCCAGTTTTTGGCAAAGTTCAATATCATGGTCGGTATCCTGAAAAAATCGGATGGTTCTTCATTCAGAAGCTAACGGAGTCTGGTCCGTTGTCACGCTTCATTGAAGTTACTCGTCACTGATGCTTCTGCGGGTACGGATGGATTCCGAGAGCTTCTCGGCATCAAGCGTGATCATGTACGGCAGAATATCTTCCTCCTGCTCAATTACGAAATCGGTCAGCAGATTGACGGCCACTTCCAGAAGCTCTTCCCTGGTCCATGGCTTGGGGATGTAGTGGTGCAAACGGGCTTCGTTCAGTGCCCTGACCGTATCGTCCAGGCCGGCCTGTCCGGTAAGCAGCACTTTGCGGGAATCATGGGTCCGCTCGTCTTTATGCAGCTCGATGAGCAGCTCCACGCCATTATCCCCCGGAAGGATATGGTCGCAGAGGATCAGGCCGACCTTTTTGCCATCATCCAGGAGCTTTTCGATCACTTCACGGGCCTCCTCGGCGCTGTTGGCTGTTTCAACCGGAAACTGCTCTTCCAGCTTTTCAAGGTCCCGGACGACCGCATCCAGCACTTCCTGTTCATCTTCGATGCAGAGGATATAGATATCGGATCTTTCCATAGGGCAGTGTTAATGGTATCGCTGTTGAGGTTAATTTGTGACCAGGGGCCAGTAGAAGACGGCGTACGCAAGAATGAGCATGACTCCGACCGTGCCGATGATCACGCCGATCCTGGCCATATCCTTGGTGCGTATGATGCCGGTGGACATGGCAATGGCGTTGGGCGGGGTGGATATCGGAAGTGCCATGGCAAGGCTGCAGGCGACGGCAATCACGATACCGGTGACAAGAAGGTTGAAGCTGTCGCCCATCACGCCGGAAGTATGCAGGCTGATGACAAGCGGCATCATCAGGGTGGCCGTTACGGTATTGGAGAGGAAATTGGACATGGCCACAGCAACCAGGGCGAAGACCAGGATGAGAGTGATATACCCCATGGCTCCCCAATCGAACCCGGAGATCATCCAGACGGCCAGGCCGGTCTTGTCCATGCCAATGCCCAGGGAAATACCGCCAGCCATGAGCCAGAGTACATCCCACGGCAGGTTCCGGATATCATTTTTATTGAGGATGCTTCCGGTCACCAGCGCCGCCACCGGGAGGAAGGCGACCATGCTGCTGGGTATGCCATGCTGGTTTTCGGTGATCCAGAGCAGGACCGTCGCTGCAAAAATCACATACAGGCCGATCGCCTTGGGTTTGGTGTTCAGCTTGCCCTTGATATCCAGTTTGAACCGGTCGACACTTGGCGGGAAAAGGACAAGAAGCAGCCACCAGGCAAAAAGGAGCATGATGATGACCAGAGGCGCGGCCACGATGATCCAGTCCGTGAAGGAGATGGATTTTCCGTAGTCGGTGAGTGCCGCGATCACGATGGCGTTGGGCGGAGTGCCGATAGGCGTGGTGATGCCGCCGATGTTGGCGGCAATGGGGACGGAGAGCGCCAGGCCGAACTTGAACCGGTCCCCGGGTTCCAGCTGGGCAATGATCGGCAGGATAACTGTAACCATCATGGCGGCCGTGGCGGTGTTGCTCATGAACGCGGAGAGAGCCGCTGTGACAAGCATCAGCCCGAGGATGATGAAACGGGGTTTGGAGCCGAACGGCGACAGCAGGTACCGGGTCAGGTTCTTGTCCAGATTGTATTTGACCGATGCTCCCGCCAGCATGAATCCACCCAGGAAGAGGATGATGATCGGGTTGGCCAGAGTGCCCAGATAGTCGGTATAGCTGTTGGGCTGGTAGTTGACAAGGCGATGTCCCGTGTCGGTCACGATCGGCTGATCGGCCGACAGTTCCTCGCTGTGCACAATGACATGCCTTCCATTGCGCTCGACCACATCCACCCGGACCGGTTCCGTTTTCCCCGGCTCTGTTACCACGAGTACGGTGTTATCATCCTTCAGGGCATTTGTCGGTATCTGCCACGTGTTTTCCTGCAGTTCCACGGGTTCGCCGGATGGCAGCTCGGCATCCATGTACATGGGACCCTGGGCACTCAGCAGAAGGATCTGCAGGAATATGACCAGCATGGATGTGGCGTAGATGGGTATGGGTTCGAACATCCAGAAGATCGCTGCCATGAGAAAGATCCCGAGCCCGATCTGGCCTGCAAAGGAGAGCGTGCCAAGCGGAAGCAGGAATGGCAGGATCAGCCCGAAGATGCCCAGGAACAGTCCTGTGATCTGAACGGTTGTTAGACCGGATGAGCCCGATTTCATATTGCTTAACTTGTTAAAAATACGTGTTTTTGACGTTACCGTAATAGTACGCTATCTATTTGAATGAATTATGAAGTGTTCCGGTGCGGGACGCAGTCTGTCCCCCGCGCGCAAGTGCAATCCGTGCTGCTCCGGTGCTGCAGCATCCATGCCCGATAACACCCGTATGTATTTTTTTAGAATTTTTCATGAATTGGTGGTACATTTACGAAGCAAAATGCCAAGATATATCCAATGGATATTATAGAAGGTATTTCCTGCAGGACAGCATCCAGCCGGACCTCAGTAAACTATTGTGAGCGGCGGCAACGCTTGTCCCGAAGGTCCGGAAAGGCCATGGATACTATTATTCTATATGGACTTATCCTCAAGGCTATACCAATTTGGAAGTTACTAACTACAATCGGGTAATACTATGATGAACAAGGTGAAATATGTATATGTTTTTGGTGGTGGTAAAGCAGACGGCGACCGCACCATGAAAGAGCTGCTTGGTGGAAAGGGTGCCAATCTGGCGGAAATGAGCCGTACGGGACTGCCGGTTCCTCCGGGCATGACGGTCACCACCGAAGCCTGCGACCATTACTATAAAAACAACGAGCAGTGGCCGGAAGGTCTCGAAGAGCAGCTCAAGGAAGGCGTCGCTTTCCAGGAAGAGCACATGGGGGCGAAGCTGGGTGATCCCCAAAATCCGCTTCTGCTGTCGGTGCGCTCCGGTGCCGCGGCCTCCATGCCCGGGATGATGGACACTGTCCTGAACCTGGGGCTTAACGATGACGTGGTTGAAGGACTTGCCGAAAAGACAGGCAACGAGCGTTTTGCATTTGACAGCTACCGGCGCTTTATCGACATGTTCGGTGATGTGGTTATGGGTGTGTCCCATGAACTGTTTGAAGAGGCCATGGAAAAACTCAAGGAGGAGAAGGGCGTCACCAATGACACCGATCTGTCCGCAGCGGATCTCAGGGAGCTGGTGGACCGTTTCAAGGCCATTTACCGAAAGAAAACCGGCTTCATGTTCCCGTCGGATCCGATGGAGCAGTTGCGTTATTCCGTCAATGCGGTGTTTGGATCATGGATGGCCGACCGTGCCGTAAAATACCGCCAGATCAACAAGATCACCGGATTGATCGGAACGGCCGTGAACGTCCAGGCCATGGTCTTCGGGAATATGGGAGACACCAGCGGGTCGGGCGTCCTTTTCACCCGGAATCCCAGTACCGGTGAGAACAAACTTTATGGCGAATACCTGAAAAACGCACAGGGTGAAGATGTTGTGGCCGGAATACGCACGCCGAAGGATATTTCCGAGCTGGAAAAGGACATGCCTGAAGTCTATGACAAACTTGTCAAGCATACCCAGAAGCTCGAGAAAGCATATCAGGATATGCAGGACATCGAGTTCACGATCCAGGAAAAAGAGCTTTTCATCCTCCAGACCCGAAATGGAAAGCGCACCGGTGCCGCGGCGCTGAAAATTGCCGTTGATTTTGTGGAAGAGGGACTGGTAAACAAGGAAAAAGCCGTCAACCAGCTGGTCTCCACCGGGCAGCTCGACCAGTTGCTGCATCCCCAATTCGACGAAAAAGCTATCAAGGAAAAAAAGGTTATAGGCAAGGGATTGCCCGCCTCACCCGGCGCCGCCGTAGGTTGTGTCTACTTTACACCCCAGGAAGCGGAAGAAGCACATATTGCAGGAGAAAAAGTGATCCTGGCACGGGTAGAGACAAGCCCGGATGACGTTGGCGGCATGCATGTGTCCGAGGGAATCCTTACATCCCGCGGAGGCATGACCAGCCATGCGGCCGTAGTGGCGCGCGGATGGGGCAAACCCTGTGTAGTCGGATGCGGCGATATTGTGATCAACTACAAGACCAAATCGATGACCAATGGTGAGCAGACCATCAAACAGGGCGACTGGGTCTCCATCAACGGAACCACAGGCGAGGTTGTACTGGGGCAGCTGCCGCTTGAACCGCCTAAAATGAGCGATGACTTCCAGAAGTTCATGGAATGGGTGGATACGTTCCGCACCATGAAAGTGCGCACCAATGCCGACCGCGGTGAAGATGCCACCAAAGCCAGGGAGTTCGGTGCCGAGGGAATCGGCCTGTGCCGTACCGAGCACATGTTCTTCGAAGGCGAGCGGATCATTGATGTGCGCCGCATGATCATGAGCGACAAGGAGGTGGACAGGCGCAAGGCCCTCGAAAAACTGCTTCCCTACCAGAAGCAGGATTTCATGGAGATCTACGAGGCGCTTGACGGCCTGCCTGTCACCATCCGCCTGCTGGACCCCCCGCTTCATGAGTTCCTCCCGCATGATGAGGATGAGATGAAGACCCTTGCAAAACAGCTTGATATGAGCTTTGACAAGGTGAAGGGCCGTGTATCCGTCCTTGAGGAAGCCAACCCCATGCTGGGACACCGCGGATGCCGTCTGGGTATCACCTTCCCGGAGATCACGGAAATGCAGACCCGTGCCATCATTGAGGCAGCCATAGAGGTGCAGGACAAGGGCATGAAGGTCTTCCCCGAGATCATGGTTCCGCTGATCGGAACCGCCGAGGAGTTTGAAGATCAGAAAGCGGTGATCAAGACAACGGCCGACAAAGTCCTGGAAGAGACCGGCAAGAAGGTGGAATACCTGATCGGTACCATGATCGAGGTGCCGAGGGCGGCACTGACAGCCGATGAGATCGCCCCGCTGGCCGACTTCTTCTCATTTGGAACCAACGACCTGACCCAGATGACATTCGGGTTCAGCCGTGATGATATCGGCAAATTCCTGCCGGAGTATCTCGAGAAGAAGATTCTCATCAATGACCCGTTCCAGACACTGGATCAGAAAGGTGTCGGTAAATTGGTAGCCGAAGCGGTTACCCTGGGTCAAAAAGTGAAGCCGGATATCAAGCTTGGTATCTGCGGTGAACACGGCGGAGATCCCGAGTCCATCGCTTTCTGTCACAAACAAGGCCTGAATTATGTCTCATGCTCGCCATTCCGTGTTCCGATTGCACGGCTGGCAGCGGCACAGTCGGCTATCAGGCAGAAAAGCGAATAGAGCCGGATTGGCAAGATTGCTCCATGCAGGAAGGTATTCCTGCCGGAGCAACCGTATAAAAAAAAGCACCCTTCAGTAATGATGGGTGCTTTTTTTTTGAAACGGAAAACAGACAGAAAGAGTAATCAGAAAAAAATACACTTTTATTCTTATAAAAAATCCCATTTATTTTTATGTAATTCTTTAAGCCATTCGGATAAAAAAAGATATATGTGATTAACTAATAATTAATTAAAGTAGAAATCGCTTTAAATATTAACTGTTTAAATATCAAAAAATCGATGACTTTACTATTTCGTATCTTTTTTTGAATTATAGAGAGAATTCTTATGTTTATAGTGATGTATCGTATGAAAATTAAAATAAAATTACAATACTGCACAGTTGGCCCACATAAGGGTAAATAAAGCGTATCGCATTGATATGCAATTGGATACGTATAATGTCCACGACTGATAAAAGGACAAAAATTAAAATCAAAAATAAAAAAACAGGAGTATCTCTTATGAGAATCGCAATACCGTTTTTTTTAATACTCACTTTCATTCTTCTAAACATTTTCCCGGCTCAGGCTGTAACTCCCAATACCAGTCAGCAGAACGTCGGGTCCTATCTGCTCTCCAATACTTTTGCGCCCAGCGCTTCCCTCAGTAATCTGGGGTATTCCGGTTCGGCTACATCGGCCGGTCACCACGAACCGTCATTGCATGTGGGCGGGGCCGTGCGGTACAATCTGCTGCTTACCAACTACGAAAGCGGTACGGATGCGACCAGCGGAGCCTTTACCTTTGATACCTGGCGGATCAATGTAGTCTATGACAATCCGGGTGGCATTGGTCTTAATTTTGAATACCGCTTCTACCCGACATTCGGCACTCATTTTATCAAGCAGGGCTGGCTCGATTATTCGCTCACTGACCAGACAGAGGTGCAGCTCGGTGTGACCCAGGTGCCTTTTGGAAACCTGCAGTATAACTCCAACAGTTGGTGGTTCAGCCTGGCATACTATGTTGGTTTGGAAGACGACCACGACATGGGTATCAAATTTACCCACACAGCGGATAACTTCCAGCTCGACCTCGCCTACTTCTACCAGCCCGAACCCGAAGGACCCCCGGCACAATTTGGAACGGGTGGATCCGGACGTTACTCCTATGATGTCATTCCCGGTGATAACGCAAGTCTGTCCGAACGCAATCAGTTCAACATTCGTGGTGCGTACCTGATGGACAATGGTGAATTCGGTGCTTCGCTGCAATACGGACAGCTTTACAATTCGGCACTGGATCAGTTCGACAGCCGGTTTGCAGCCGCTGTGCACGGCAGTTTCTCGTTCGGGAATTTTACCGTAATGCCCCAGTTCCTGTACTACTCCATGGATGCCGTGGATGACGGAGGCCGTGATCTGAGTACGGTCTTCATGGGTGCCTACGGAATCCCCTATGAAGTGTCCACGGAAGCATGGATGGCCACCCTCGGACTGTCCTATTCCATGGATGTGGAAATCGGTCCTGTCACCAATCTCACCTTCTACAATGACTTCAGCTATATGGAGAACCAGGTTGGAGAAGGCAGTACCTGGAGGGCCACCGGTGGCGGGCTGACCCTGGATGACAATTTCGAATCCACCATCCAGAACATCACCGGCTTTCTGATTTCGGCCGGACCGGTATTCACCTACGTGGATATCGCACAGGGAATCAACCAGCCCTGGCTTACGGATAACTTTGGAGTCGGTGTAGGTCCGGGTCACGAGGACCTGGGGCTGGGTGATTCCGAATACAACATCCGCCTTAACATCAACATTGGATTCTATTTCTAACGTGAAGAAAAATGCATGCCGGCCTGTGTGCGACCAGATTGCGTCATAATAAAGATCGCATGAAATAATGGTTGCGCACCCCGGCATGATGTGCTAAGGCAGCTGAAAAGCAGCTGCGGATATATTTTGAACGCAAAAAGAGGAAAGTAATATGCAAACGCGAAACACCACCTCATTACTCAAAAGCGGCTGGACAGCCATTGCCTTTGCCGTAGTGGCTGTTCTTGGCCTGCAGGCATGTGAAGCCGAGACCGACGAAATCCGGATTGGCTATGTTCTTTGGGATTCCGAGATCGCATCCACCCATGTGGTTGCAGCCATCATTCAAGATGAGCTGGGACATGATGTCAACCTGACAGCTGTTGATGCCGGACCGATGTGGACCGGTATGGCACGCGGTAATTTTGATGCCATCGTGGCCGCCTGGCTCCCGGGCACGCACGCGGCCTATCTGGAGCAGACCCAGGATGATATCGTCAACCTCGGTCCAAACCTGGAAGGAGCCAAAATCGGCTGGGTAGTCCCCGAATACGTAACGGCCAACAGCATCGAAGAGCTGAATGACTATGTGGATGAATTTAACGGTCAAATTACCGGTATCGATCCCGGTGCCGGTCTCATGGCGGCCAGCGAAGAGGCCGTAGAGGCTTATGAGCTCGATTACAACCTGGTCTCCGGATCCGATGCTGCCATGACGGCTGCACTGGGAAGAGCCATTGACCGCGAAGAGTGGATCATTGTCACAGGGTGGACTCCCCACTGGAAATTTGCCGCTCATGATCTGAAGTATCTGGAAGATCCGCGCAATGCCTTCGGTGATGCCGAGCATATTGCCACCATTGTGACTCCGGACCTGGAAGAACGCTATCCGGATGTATTCCGCTTCCTTGACAATTTCTTCTGGACTCCGGAAGAGATGGGTGAAGTAATGATCTACATCGAGGAAGGAATGGAGCCTATTGATGCGGCCCGTCAGTGGATTTCCGAAAATCCGGACCGTCTCAATGAATGGATCAACTGACCTAATACAATAGCAAACAGTATGGTGCACCCTGAAACGGTGCACCATTTTTTTTTCTCTGCCGGTATGAAGGATACTCCGGCTGTCTGCAGAAGGGCAGAGCCTAAGATCCGGAAAACCTCAGATAAGCAGGCTGCCAGCCTGGCAGAGTGGCATGACAACACGCAATTAAACAGCATGGTATGAGTGAAATCATTACAGTCCGAAATCTGTACAAAATTTTTGGAGACAATCCGAAAAAAGCCATCCAGGCCCTGAAAGAGGGCAAATCAAAGGACGAAATCCTCCGGGAATACAAGCAGATCGTGGGAGTCCAGGACATCAACTTTTCAGTCCGTCAGGGAGAAATATTTGTGTTGATGGGGCTGTCAGGAAGCGGCAAGTCGACATTGCAGCGTCTGATCAACCGTCTTCACGAGCCCACCAGCGGTGAAATCGTGATCAACGGCACGGATATCGTCAAGCTCAGCCAGAACGATCTGCGCGAATTCCGGCGGAAAAATTTCTGTGGGATGGTCTTTCAGAATTTTGCGATCCTGCCTCACCGCAATGTGCTTGGCAACGTGGAGTTCGGGCTCGAGCTGCAGGGCGTTGAAAAGGAAAAGCGACAGGAGAAAGCCAGGAAGATCATTAAACTGGTAGGGCTGGAGGGTAACGAAGACAACTACCCATCACAGCTTTCGGGCGGTATGCAGCAGCGTGTCGGTCTGGCGCGCGGGCTGGCCGTGGATGCCGACATCATGCTGATGGATGAGGCTTTCAGTGCCCTGGACCCTCTGATCCGGCGTCAGATGCAGGACGAATTGCTGGAGCTTCAGGCACGGATGAAGAAAACCATCCTGTTCGTTACCCATGACCTTGACGAGGCTTTTCGCCTGGGTGATCGCATTGCCATCATGAAAGACGGGCTCATTGTCCAGGTGGGCACCGCCGAAGAGATCATTTCCAAGCCGGCCGACGAGTATGTCAGGACCTTTGTGGAAGATATGGACCGGTCGGCGGTACTGACTGCGGGTACCATTATGCTGCCGGTAAAGGAAAAGGCCTTTACCGGGGACGGCCCGCGTACGATACTCCGCAAAATCAGGCGCCATGGCTTGTCAGGTATTTTTCTGACGGATTCAAAACGGTATCTCAAAGGGTATATCAAGGCCAAAGAGCTGGCTGAATTCGTCGAAAAGAACAAGAAAAAGGAAGACCTCAAGATGGACAAGTCCCTGGTCCATGAGGCGGCCAGCGTAGAGCGTGATATGCCTCTGAATGAGGTGATCAATGTCTATCAGGAGGCGGACTTCGGACCTATTGCCGTCATTGATGACGAGCAAAGGCTCGATGGCGTCATAGTAAGGGGCGCGATCATTGCGGCTCTGTCGGAGGGGTATGAAATCGATCCGGATAACGGAGAACCGGAGCAGGCATCCGATGACGAACAGAAGCCTGATGACCAAGAGAAATCTGGTGATGCAAAAAAGTCCGGTGACGCAAAGAAGTCCGAACAATAATCAACATATTTAACGTCAAATTATGTTTCCATTTCGTATTCCCATTAAAGACTGGATTTCCAATGGCGTCGACTATCTCGTAAGCGAATATGCCGCAGTATTTGATGCCTTCAGTGCGCTGGTTTACTTTCTGGTGGATAACTTCAAAGATGGCATGCTTGCCCTGCATCCCCTGGCGCTAATCATTGTAATTGCAGCCATAACCCTCAAAATGGCTGGGTGGCGGGTGGCGCTGTTTGCCGTGCTGGGACTGCTGCTGTCCGAAAACATTGGCTTGTGGAGTGCCTTTGTGGAGACGCTTGCCCTGGTGCTGACAGCCGAGCTGCTGGTCATGGTGGTCGGCTTGCCGGTAGGGGTCCTGGCTGCCCGAAAGGACGGCTTTCACTCTGTTGTCCGGCCTGTTCTTGATTTCATGCAGACCATGCCGGCATTTGTCTATCTCATTCCGGCCGTCATGTTTTTCGGGTTGGGACTGGTGCCCGGGGTGGTCGCAACCTTTGTCTTTGCACTTCCGCCGCTCATAAGGCTGACCAATCTTGGAATCCGGCAGGTGCCCAAGGAACTTGTAGAGGCAGCCGATGCATTTGGCGCCACGGGATCCCAAAAGCTGTTCAAGGTGCAGATTCCGGTGGCCATGCCGACCATCATGGCCGGTGTCAACCAATCCATCATGCTCGGTCTCTCCATGGTGGTCATTGCCGCCATGATTGGCGCCGGCGGTCTCGGCGAGGATGTCCTGCGCGGCATCCAGCGGCTGCAGGTCGGCCAGGGTTTTGAGGCCGGACTGGTAGTGGTGATCATGGCTATTATTCTTGACCGCATCACAGCCGGATTCGGCGAGCAGGATTCCGCGACCTGAAAAACCGATTCGCCATCGATTTGATGCTGGATGAGATATTTGCTATGTTCTCTGAGTCGCAAAATGAGGGCACAGCCACCCGGGGTACCGTATCGAAGGGGAGCATTAGCAATCCCAAAATGCCCCGGATCCTGATTCGTTCAGAAGTCCAATGTCCTTGTAACCAGTCAAAGGAGGTTTAATGTCGTTGCATAAAAAACTGAATCTGGAAGTAAATCCTTACATCTTTTTTACTTCCATCATAGTCATTCTGATTTTCCTGTTTTTTGGAGTTTTTTTTACAGAAGGAACCGCCGGGGTATTTGATTCTGTACAGGCATTCATCGTTGGGCAGATGGGGTGGCTCTATGTACTGTCTTTTGCGATATTCCTGGTCTTCGTGGTTTATCTGTTCTTCAGCCGTTTCGGGAAGATCAG
>SKYW01000195.1 GCA_007127695.1 Balneolales bacterium
CAGCCTGACTCCTTCAAGGTCGCGGTGTGAGCGGGCAATGAACTGAAAAACCGTTGAGTCTGATAGCAATGCCGCGAAATCGTCCACTTTTGTTCCTACAGCGTGAAAGGCAAGCTTCCAGTCGGTGATGGCTGTCAGCTTGGCTGCCAGATCGCCTACACCGGAAAGCCACAGTATTTCAGGCGCTTCCATGCAGACTTCGGTATCAATCACGATTCCAAAAGGCATACTGGATGGCAGTGATTTTCGTCGTCCTTCCAGGCTCAGGCTGGACTGCGGGCTGCACATTCCATCGTTGGATAGTGACGTTGGAATGGAAATATACGGCAAGCGGCTCAGGAACGAGACGTATTTGGCCGTATCGAGCGCCTTGCCGCCGCCATATCCCAGGATAGCCTGGGTCCCGGCAGGCAATTTCGTAAAAAGCTCCCGGGCCTGCTCGAAGGAGGCTTCCTCAACGGCCCATTGATTCCTTACCGAGATCTGCTCCGCCTCAAGTCCTTCACGAAGTCGCTGCATCAAATTCTCTTTCAGGCCACTGCTGTGAAGAATTACTACATCCGTAAAGTCGTTTCGGCGAGCGTATATCCCGACGCGTCCGGCAGCCCCGGCTTTGATACGGACAAGGGTGGGAATGTCAATCTGAGTGCGTTGCATATGTATTCTGACCGGCAAATAAACATTATATCTGATCCAGAAGCGTATCTGCTATTTGCTTCCAGTTTTCAAAATAATGGAAAGTGCGGCCTTTTCCAGTAAGATAATCGGCCAGCATGCCGCGGGCGAACAGGCGGTTGCCGCTGACATTCTTTGCAGCCGGAATATCGGGACGTCCGTCTCCGGCAAAGGCAGCCTGCGAATCCTGCGAAAGCGCCTTGCGGACGATCGCTTCTTTATCTATACCCTTTTCGAGATCGAAATAGGGTGAGTCCGTCGGCAGGGAAAGTTTGAGGCCGTTTTCCGGTGTAAATTTGCCTGGATTGGCATGCACTTCCAGCTCAAGTCCCGCTTTGTCCAGCAACCGCTCGATGTACCACTCACATCCGGCGGAAGCAACGATGATCTTCCATCCGGCAGCTTCCAGCCTGGTCACGGAATCATGGAGCGTCGGGTCAAACTCCATCCGGTCCAGAGCTTTTTCCATACCCTCGTGATCCGTCCGGATGGCACCGAATATAGCTGCCATAGCTTCAAAATGAGATATTTTTCCATCCAGATAGTCCTGCCAGTAATCATGGTCTGAAACTGATGGCAGATGCCGGCGGGCAATATCAAAAAAGTCGAATCTGGTCATGGTTCCGTCAAAATCCGAAACCATAATCTTTTTGTGATTTTCAGGAGGCATGTGGGTCATATTTCATTTTATTTTTCTTGAAAATGGCGTCTTTCTCTCTTGTAATCAAGGATTTTTCAACGGAAAACACCTGGGCATCCACGGTTTTATGGATTTCCGATAGCATTGGTGCTGCCAACCAACATGAATTGCACCGGGATCTTTTGGAAGGCAACGGAATCGATAATCGAGGCGATAAGTATTCTATACAATAAAATGAAGTGTACTCTTTGGCGTTAATTATTTATCATTCTTCACAAATCTTACTTAATACTTTTTTTCTCATGAAATGAACATGACAGCCTCCGGCTGACACACAGGAGGATGATTATAATCTGTCATGTGAATTCATTCTGACAATATTAATCAAATTGATTTAAACAGATGAAAGAAATAACGCTCAGAGTTCCAGATCATAAGGTAGAATTTGTGATGCAACTTATCGAACAATTAGGGCTGGATGTATCTGATCAACCGGATATCCCGGAGGAACACAAGGAGATTGTTCGGAAGCGTATTCAAAAATCCATCAAGAATCCTGATCGGTTGCTGAACTGGGAGGAGGTTAAGGATAGTTTTAAGCTCGAATAATGCACTTTACCATTCGTCTTGAACCGGAAGCCTGTAGGGATATCCAGGAGGGAGTTGATTGGTATAATGAGCAGCAAACCGGCTCTGGTAAAGAGTTTCACGCAGCTGTTAAAGCCAGCTTCATAAAACTACAAAAGAACCCATTTTATCAGATTCGATACGATCATGTGCGCTGTTTGCCATTAAAAAAATATCCATATATGATTCATTTCACTCTCAATGAAGTCAACAGGCGGGTGGTCGTGCATGCTGTTCTTAACACATTCAGGGATCCAAAAATTTGGAAGGACAGAAAATAGTATGGAACTTGTGGTAATTCCGGAGCAAAGTGACCCCGGGATCAGTATCTGCCAGTCTGGCATTTTGCCCCCCTTCGGAATAATTCGTTTTAAGATTGACCTCTGACTGACCTCCTCCCAAAAACTGTTCCAATTTAAGATAGAGAACTCAGACAACATTCGACTTAGCTGATCCAGATTTTTTTCCCATGGATTATTCTTGCCAGAAATGAATCCGGCGTCTCTTCTCTTCATCTGATATAACACGCCCCCGCAATCATCTTCAATCCCTCACTCAATCATGTTTTCAAAAGCCAGCTCCCTGCAGATCACTGCCTGAAGGCACAGTGGGCTCCAAAAAAAAATGCGAACCCGGATTTAACCAGATTCGCATTTTTTGAGCTCCCCCGACTGGATTCGAACCAGTAACCCTTCGGTTAACAGCCGAATGCTCTGCCATTGAGCTACGGAGGAGTGGCAGTTGGAATCAATAAATGCTTATTTGACTCAGACAATAAAGATAAGGAAGGTCTTTGTATCAAGTCAAGTCCAAAACGGACTCCGGATAAAAAACCTTTTCCAGATAAAGTCCGTGGGCCGGAGCAAGGGCGATATTATCCAATTCCATGCCCTTGTTCAACTGATTCTGGAACCATTCGGGCTCTTTTTTTCCCTGCGCCACATGGATCAGCCCGCCGACCAGGGCGCGCATCATCGACCGGAGAAAACGATTCGCACGGATCCGCACAAGCACCAGCCCGTCCGGCGTGACTTCCCGCCCCGCCAGCAACACCGTGCACCGTGAATGAGGCAACTCTTCGGTCTTGCGGGAGAATCCGCTGAAATCATGTTCTCCCGCTAACAGTCGAAGCCCGCTGTCAACGGCATCCCAATCCGGCAGTTCACCGGGATACCAGGCATAGCGGCGCCGGAACGGATCCGGTTCCTGCAGCAGCTGATACCGGTACTGCCGCCAGTGCGCATCAAAACGTGCATGGAAATGTTCGGGGACCTCTTTAATCCGGCGGACGAGCATGTCCTCCGGCAGCATGCGCCGAAGCCGCCCGGCCAACCAGCCGGTATCCACGGGGATATGCGCATCAAAATGGGCATACTGGTCTTCGGCATGCACACCCGTGTCCGTCCGTCCCGACCCATACAGCGAAATTTCCTCCTGAAGCAGCGTCTGCATGGCCTGCTCCAGTGTCCCCTGCACCGTCCGCACATCCGGCTGCTTCTGCCATCCGAAGTAATCGGTCCCGTCATAAGCCAGTTGGATCACATAGCGCGGCATAGGCAGAAGACTGCGATAACAGTGTCAATCAGATGGGTAAAAATATGTTCAGGTCGCAAGTGATCACCAAGTCAAAAAGTCAGAATGGCACAGACACTACTGTCCGGAATCCGTTTCCGGCCGGACCCGGAGCCACATGCACGGAGGCCTGTCCCGCGGCATACGATCCCGCCCTGCTGAAGGCGCTGATACCACTGATCACCCGGTTGACCACCATAAGGGCCACCAGTGCCGGCAGCTGCTGGTCCAGATCGTCCCTGCGGCCCCGCAGATCCAGATACTCGCGGCGCAACGCGTCACTCTCCCACTCCCAGCGATACTGCGGCTCGTCGGGGAACAGCCGGTCCAGGTTGCGGGTGCGCTCCTGAAAATCGTTGTAGTCGGACAGTGAACGGTGACTGCCCACGGCAAGTTCGAATTCACGCCCGAGCGCCTGGATATCCGCACCGGAAAACGCCGTGGCATGCGTGTACATGTTTTTCTCCAACACATAGGACTGTCTGCTGATACCCAGATAGGATGCGATCAGGATCACTTCCGCACCCAGGTGCAACTGTCCGCGCCGCCAGCTGTCCGGATTGACATAGTAGTGACCCCATCCCGGCATCACAAAAGATCGCAGCATGGCCCCCAATTGTGAGGGTGCACGTCCCGGCTCCGAAAAGTTGGTCGACGTCAAGCCCGGGGCCGATCCCTGCAGTGTATAGTCCGCACGAATCGAATTCACGACATCCGGTCTAATGACAATCGGATTTACGGTATTCGGATTCATGGCATTCTGCGGATCGACCTGAAGCACGGGAAGCGCGGGAAACGCAGTATGCACAGACCCAGGGTACCCTGTTCCGGGATTCCACGAAAAAACGATCCCAGAGGGCAACATCACCAATAAAAAAACCAGTAAAAGGGATCGTGTTGATGGATTACGCATGCCTGCTCGCTGTTAATTACTTCAATTCTGTTGGATGGGGACGCTGCTCCTTCTCCCGGGGTTGCCCATTGAAATCCGCAAGGTCCTCATCCTCGTCATCTTCCATGACTTCATCCTCGCTCTTTCCCGTGCCGCTCATTCCGGAACCCCGGCTTTCTTTCTCCTGGGCTTCCCGCTTCTTCTGGTCCGCCCAGCGATACATGATGGAGACACTGAATCCGAACATAAGTAAAAATGTACCAAGCCACACCACGGAAATGAGCGGTTTGTGCTCGGCGGCAAGCAGTATCCACTCCCGCTCCGGCTCTCCTTCCACACCGCGGAATGCCAGCTCGATTTCGTCACTGTCGGGATGCACCTCATGGAAACGCACCGATCCGGTCGGCACCTCGTCCCCGCTTCCAGTCCTGTCGCCATAACCGGATGTGTCTGTTCGCGAAGTGGTTGAGGTGTCATATCCGGGAGCGTCCGTTGGCAAAGTGGTTGAGGTGTCATAACCAGGGGCGTACGATGGCGAAGTGGACAGCGTGTCAGGTTGTGAATCGTGATTCAGATCCCGCTGCGCACCCGGAAGCTCAAATGAAACAGGCGGATTGAAGGCGTATTGCGCCTCCTCGTCCGATGCAAGAATGTAGATGGGTTGGATCTGGATGGTCTCCCCACTCTCCCGGTGCACCAGCAGCAGGTCGGCCTTGACACCGATGATGCTGTTCTCCGGCAACTCGGCCTCATCCACATAGATGAAATTATCAAATGTGACGGTGTATTCGCCGATCTGCACCGTGCCGCCGCGACGCACACGCACCAGCGTCTCTTCGGGATCGTGGTCGGCCATCTGCGGACCCAGCTGGTCGATGGTCTGGAACTGTCCCGGATTTTCACGGTTCATGCGCTCGATTTCACGGTCCACAAGCGCCGATCCGGCCACATACATGAAGATGTCGGAAGTCCAGCCGGTGCGCACATCCGGATCCACCGTCCACTCCACGGCGCCCGGCGAGG
>SKYW01000002.1 GCA_007127695.1 Balneolales bacterium
CAAAGATGTCCAGGAAAAACTCGCGGTGCGGGAGGTAGGTTTGGTCGATGATGCGGATGTGGTCGTCGATCCACTGGATGGACTGCACCACTTCGGGTTTTTTTATGTTGGGGATCATGTCACTGATTCAGGCTCTGGGATGAAATGACTTGTGGACTTCTTCGAGAAAGGAACGGTCAATATGCGTGTATATTTCCGTGGTGAGAATGGATACGTGTCCGAGCATCTCTTGCACGGCGCGCAGGTCGGCACCGCCTTCCAGCAAATGCGTGGCAAACGAATGGCGGAGCGTATGTGGATGGATCTGTTTCTGCAATCCGGCCTCACGGGCCGCACCGGTGACTATGTGCCAAAGGCTCATCCGTGTAAGCGGTTTGCCGCGATAGCTCAGGAAGAGCCGGTTTTTGGCCTCGGCAACATTCTTCCGGAGAAAAGGCCGTGCGTTTTTCAGGTAATCAGCCAGGGCTTTAATGGCCATCCCGCCTACGGGTACCAGGCGCTCCTTGTTCCCTTTACCGATGATGCGAAGCAGCTGCAGTTCGGTTATCAACTGATCGTTTTCCAGTTCCACGGTTTCCGAGGCGCGCAGACCGGTGGCGTACATCAATTCCAGCACGGCGGCATCGCGCTTTCCGAGCAGATCGGAGCGGTCCGGAGCTTCAAGAAGCGCAACCACCTCCTGCTGATCCAGCACTTCCGGCAATTTGCGTCCTTTTCTCGGCAATTCGATCAATTCTGCCGGATTGGCCGGACACGAACGCTCCATAACGGCAAACTGGTGGAATCCCCGGATGGAAGAAATGTTCCGCGAAATGGAGCTCACGGACAGGTTCATTGCCAGCAGTTCCTTCAGAAACATCTCAATATGTTCCAGGGTGATGCCTGCCATGTCAGGTATGCCGATATCCCTTCCAATAAAGTCAAGGTAGCGGCGCAGGTCACGCCCGTAGGAATCCAGTGAATTCTGCGACAGACCTTTTTCAAGCTTCAGAAAGTTGAGGTACTGCTGCCTTTCGTCGTCAAGATAACTCATCGGGGATCAATATTTATGACGTTTCCGAGCCGGTATCTTCATCAGCCGCCTCTTGTTCTTCCTGTCCCGGATACTTTACACGTCCATGATACATCCCCTGCAGAATGCGGGTAAACACATCTTTTATGACCTTGAGGTCTTTGAGTGTGAGGGCGCAGTTGTTGAGCTGGCCCTCGGCCAGGCGGTCGTCGACCATGCGGGTGACAAGGTTTTCAAGCTTCAAATAGGAGTGGTCGGACATGGACCGTGAGGCTGCCTCCACGCCGTCGGCAAGCAGCATGATCCCTGTTTCCTTACTGTTGGGAATGGGTCCGTCATACCGGAAATCCTCCTCCTGGATCTCCTGCTCATTGCCGGATTCGTTCATTGCCTTTTCGTAGAAAAACCGGATAAGGGAAGTCCCGTGATGCGTTTTTATGAAATCGATGATCACTTCCGGAAGCTCGATTTCCTTTGCCATGCTCACACCGGCATCCACGTGATTTTTAATGATCAGGGCACTCATGCGCGGCTTCAGCTTGTCGTGGGCATTTCCGCTCATCTGGTTTTCGACAAAGTATTGCGGCTTCTCCATTTTTCCGATATCGTGGTACAGGGCGCCTACGCGGCAAAGCAGGGCATTGCCACCGATACCTGCCGCACCTGCCTCGGCCAGGTTGGCTACCTGCAGACTGTGATGGAACGTACCCGGCGCTTCGAGCATGAGACGCTTGAGGATGGGTTTGTTGGTGTCGCTGAGTTCGAGCAGCGTGACGTCGGTGGTGATCCGGAACGCTTTCTCAATGAGCAGGATCAGTGGATACGTCAGCCAGATACCGACAGCGTTGCCGGCAAGGAACGGCAGATTGTCGAAGTAAATGCTCCATCCACCCACCTTGGTAAGCGTAAATCCTAAAAGTACAATGGCATAGGAGAAGAAGATGAGGCCGGGGGTTGTGATGTAGAACTGGCTGCGGTCCTTGACATCGCGCACTGAGTAAACCCCTATACTGCAAGCTGTTATGGTGGCCACCACGAATTCAAAGCTGTTGCCGAACATGAGTCCGGCCAGCAAGGCAATGAGCGTGGTGGTCATGAGCCCGACCCGGGAATCGAAAATGATGGTGAGCAGGATGGGCGCGATGGCAAAAGGTACCAGGTAGGGGGAGAGGTCATCGACCCGTGCCACGAAGGCACCGATGCTGTAGACCAGAGCAATGGTCAGGAACACCAGCAGCAGCATGGGATTGCGGTCGAAGATGGCGCGCCGGTAAAGGTAGAGGTAGAGGAAAAAAAGGAGGAATACGGCTATCACCAGAATGGTTTCGCCAGTGTATTTGCTCCAGATCTCAATGTCACTGGCCCGCTCGGCACGAGCCCTGGCCAGACTTTGCAGAATGACATGGCGATCAGGAGTGATGATATCACCGCGGCGAATGATGGTCTGTCCCGCAGAAACCGCACCCTTGGTAGTGGAGATCCTGTCGATGCGGTCCTGGATTCTCTGTTCGGTGTCCTCTTCACTGTAAATGAGGTTGGGTTCCGCCACCATGTTGAAAAGCTGCATGCCGGAGCGGACCAGGTCATCCTCGTATTGCCTGGAAAGCCGCATCCTTGCGAACTCCCTGGAATCCCTCAGGGTACGTACGGTTTGGGCCGACTCTTCTCTTTCGGTCCGATCCCGGAGGTCCCGTATCGTGATGTCCGGTGTGGTGATAATCTCTTTCGAAATATCGATTATGCCATCGGAAAACAGCTCGCGAAGCAGGTTCCTGAGCACACCGTGCAGTTCGTTGGCTATGGATCTGCGCGAGGGGTCGTCTGAGGGGGCATAAAGCCGGTCATGGGCATGCAGTGAAAGGAGGGGCTCCCAGGCGTTATCATCCAGGCCAATTTGGGACCGGTTGCGGGTGCGTATATAATAAAGGCTGTCTTCCAGTGCCTGCTGCGCCGACTCGAGCATGCGCGATTCCTGCCAGTCGGCATACGCCTCAAGTACGGAAGTCAGATTGGTGAAAAGGGTATCCAGTTCCCGGAGCGTTCTGGTTTCTGCTTCGTGCTGCAGGATAAAGATGGGATTGGTGTGCTGGCGGATCTCGCGCTTCTCTGCCTGGATCTCCTCTTCCTGTTTCTGGATGCTGAAGGTAAACGGAGCAGTGAGGTCATCGTCACGCCAGGGTTCCCCAATACTGTAAGCCATTTCCGGGACCTCTGTCCTGGGATAGAGGGCTATGACCAGAACGAGGAAGCCAAGGCTGATGAGAATCTTGGCGACATTGTTCCTGTTAAAGAACCTGGGGACCTCGTCCTTTTTCATCTTCTCGGTCGTGAAAGGAACGAATATCTTTTTCTTTCTTTGAAGTCCCAGTTTTTCCAGAAAACCCATACGATCGGTCAGAATATGATTTTCAAATATCCGGCCCGGTTCAGGAACCGGGTTAACGGCGGACTTTTTGCAGGATTGATGATATGGTGTGCGATATGGCTGCTGTTGTGAAGAAAATGGAGACACCTATCAAAGTATACCATGGATACGCGATATTTCCCAAAAATATGATAGCCGTCATCGAAAAGACACACACCAACAGTGCTATGGTGGCACTGGTCCGGCTTATATTGGTGTAACGGCCCGTAAAGAATGCCCCCAGCAAGCCGCCATAGGTAAAACCGGCAATGGCAAGGCCCAGTTCGATAACCGGATTTTCCGTACTGGTGAACGATATGGCGAACAAAATGAAGATGGCGGTCCACATCAGCGTAAAACCCCGGGAGATATTCATGGAGTTGGGCAGTTCCGACAGTTTTGGGAAGACATCGAAAAGGGTGGATGAAGACAGTGCCGAAAGCGAACTGCTCAGCGTGCTCATGGCGGCGGCGAAAAGTCCGGCAATGAGCAGGCCGGCTATACCGACAGGTATTTCCTCGTTGATGAACTTCAGCAGCACTTCATCGGCCTGGGTCAGGTTGAGCTCGGCGATGGACAGGCCGTTGTAGTAGCCGTAGATCGCCATCCCCACAAAGAGGAAAAGCACGAACTGGACCAGCACCAGAAATCCGCTGGTGACGATGGCCATCCGGGCCTTCCGGAGTTCACCGCACGCGAGCAGCCGCTGCACCATCAGATGATCGACCCCGTGCGATGCCATTGAAAGGAACATGCCGCCAAGGACAGCTCCGATGATATTGTAGGGCTCGGTGAAAACAAAGGAAAGCGACTCTGGCCATACAATGACACTGAGCTTGTCGGCATCCGCCAGCATCGGGATCAACGGATCCACAATATGTGTCCCGGCAAACCATATCACAAAAGCGCCTCCGAACGTGTATACGGCCAGCTGCAGCACATCAATCCAGATAACGGATTTCAGTCCGCCGTAATAGGTATAGGCCAGGGTGAGCGCCGCGATGATGGAGATGGATACGGGATAATCCAGACCGGTGATCACCTTGATGGGAATGGCCGCTGCGAAAAGGCGCACACCGTCGGCCAGCAGGCGAGTCACCAGGAAGACGATCGATATCAGCCGCTGGAAGCCGGGACCGAAGCGCTCTTTGAAAAACGTATAGGCCGTTTTCTGCTCCCCCTTGAAATAGGATGGCAGGATGAGCCAGGCGACGACAATCCGGCCGAGAATATACCCGAATACAATCTGAAGGAAAACGAAACTACCCAGGTAGGCGACGGCCGGGATCGAAATGACCGTAAGCATGCTGGTCTCCGTGGCCACCACCGATAGGGAAACGGCCCACCAGGGAACCTTTCCGTCTGTCTTGAAATAGGATGTGGAGTCGGTAGGACGTCCGCCCGCCTTAATGCCAATGACGACACAGAGCAGTAAATAAAGAATGATAACCAGAAGGTCAATAAGTGTAAGTCCCATGCGTAATAATATCCGGTAAAGGAGGGCAGTTGTGCCGAAAAATAGCTGTCGTTTCAGCCCGTATTGTCACCCGGCTGCTTCGGAGGCGATGGAGATGCCTTCGGACGTATCGGAGGCAATGGTAAACACATTGTTGAGTTGAGAGATCTCGAGAAGCTTGCGGATGCGATCAGGCACGTTGCAAAGAACGAGATTGCGATCCAGATCGCGGTACAGCCGCTGGGCCAGCAACAGCGCACCCAGACCACTGGAATCGGCAAAGGTAACAGCGCCAAGATCCAGGATCAGATGTCCGGTATCGCGGGTATTGGCAAGTACGATGAACTGGCTTTTCAGTTCGGGTGCCACTTTGCTGTCGAGCCGCTCCGACTTCAGCGTCATGATGGAGTAATCTTCTTCGGTCTGAATTTCAAATTTCATGTGTTTAAATCAATTAAGATTCATAATGTCACATGGAGCATCCATGGATGTAATCATGTGCCTGTGTGTCCGAAATATCGGCCATGGATGTTTCATGTGTTTAAATCAATTTCGA
>SKYW01000128.1 GCA_007127695.1 Balneolales bacterium
CTCCACCAATTTCAGTTACGTATTCAAAAGTTTGTGAGTTCACTTTGTTAACCTCCCTGAGTGAGGACAGGAACTTCGGAAAATCCGTGGGAGAGCTCATCAACTCGTAAACTTTTGCTAAAGGCAGGTCAACTTCGATTCTTTGATGCGCCATAATGTACTTGTATACTTCGGTAAAGTTGATAGGTTCGTGTGATTTGTGGCTGGTATCACCGTAGTATTGCACGCAGGACTTTTCAGTTGTCGCACAATAAACCAAAAATAAGCATTTTTCGTAACATCAGCAATTGAAAAATTATAATTTAGTCACTGTGCCGGCACGAAACCCGACCATGTTTTTGCGGATTTTGCCTCTTTTCATTGCGGTATTGACGGTTCTTTTTGCACCTTCCCGGACACCGGCCCAACCCGTACTGAAAGGAGAATACCACTTTCTTGCCGGAATCGCTTTTTCAAATCCTGACGAATGGGTACCCGGGGTGCAACGGGTCAGCATCAATCTGGACCATCGTTTTGACCGCGGACGCTTTTTTGCACGGACCGATATCCGGAACCGGTTTGAGGCATCGGCCGATTCACTGGAATGGGCGCTCCCGGAGGTCTGGCTGGAACTTTACTTCCCTAACAGCGACCTGCGCATTGGACGGCAGATCCTGCAACCGGGTCACTCCCCATTCCAGGCGCCTGTTGACAGAATACAGCCTGTCGATCTGCGCAATTTCCTGCTGGAGCCCGAACCCTCCCTGCGTCGCGGCACGATCGCCCTTGCCTATTCCTATTACCTCGGCGACTCGCGTTTTCGTCTTCTGCTCTCCCCTGTACCCACTCCTGCGCTTCTGCCGCGGCCCGACAGTCGCTGGTTTGCGCATATTCCGGTCCCGGCCGGGATTCCGGTCCGGGTCGATGCTTCGGAAAACCGGCAGGGGATCACGCAACCGCAATTCGCCCTGCTATGGGATTCCGGGACTATTGGTCCGCTGGAGCTGCAGGCCGGTGCACTCTACTGGACTCCCTCCACCCCCGCATACCGGAAGCATATCCGGATTTTCAGTCCGGATAATCCTGTTCCCTCCCCCGATATCCTTCTTACGGAGCAATTTACCCCAAGCTGGATACTCACTGGCGCCTTCTCCCTGCAGATTACAACGGCACTGACCGTAACCGCCGAAGCCGCCTGGTTCCGTGAGAAAGCATTCGACCGGATCCCCGAAACCCTTCTTTCTTTTCAGTGGGATGAACCCGACCTGACCCTCATCCCGCTAATCACACAGATTGTCGAAGCGGAAGATGAGGGATTCCTTTCCACCCACAGCGCCTTTGAAACCTTGCTCGGAATGCAGTATTCCGGTTCTCTGCTCACCCTGGGGGCCCAGTGGAGTACACAGATAATTCCGGATCCGCATCCTTACGTGATCCAGGATTCCATTTTTCATCAACTTGCGGCTACAGTGCGCCGGGACCTGCTTCGTCAGAGACTGGCCAGCGATCTGACGATCGTTTATCAACCGAACGGGAAAGATTTCTGGTTGCGTACCGAGCACACCTACGACCTCATGGACAATGTGAATATTTCTGCCGGGGCACATTTTTTTGGCGGACCGCTGCCGCAAGCGAACTATGGACACCCGAGTTTCGGTTCCTATCGGAGCAACAGCCTGATCTATGCCGGCATCCGGTTTTTTTTCTGATGACGCATCCTCCTGTTGATCTTACCCAGTCACGCTCTCATTTGCCATTTCAGTTCCCTTGAAACGCCTCGAAAAACGATATATCAACCCGGTCATCGACCTGATCCTGGCCCGACCGCGCACCTGGCTGACACTTGTCGCCGTGCTTGTCGTTATTGCCCTGATACCGGCGTGGCACATTGAGGCGGATTTCAACCTGGAGGGCTTCTATCCAGAGGACGCCGAAACCATCGTTGAATACCAGCGAATCGCCAGGGAATTCGGCAGGGACGACAACATGGTGATCATCGCATTCCGCCACGACTCGCTTTTTACGCCGGCACACCTGCTTCAGATCCGTCGCATGGCCGATGAGCTTGGCACGCTGCCTTATCTTGAGGAGGTCCGCAGCCTGTGGAGCATCAGCGAATTTGCAAGTGAGAACGGCGCACTGAACGCCCGTCCGTACCTCAGTGAAGAAGCCATTGTTCTGAAACTCACGGGAGATGAGGCGAGACCGGAAAACCACAGCAAAACCCGGCTTGATAGCATCCGTGACAGAATGCTGCAGGATCCGTTCGTAAACGGAACCTATCTGGGCTCCGGCGGAACGGCAACAGCGCTTTTTCTTCGAATTGACGATGAGAAAAACACATTTACCAACCGCAGGGAACTTCTCTCCCGCATGGATGAGCTGCTGGACCCGTACCGCGATCACTATGAGCTGAACATATCGGGACTCCCCTATTTCCGGACGCGTTACGTCGAAACTCTCAACAGGGAAATCCTCTTTTATGTCTCTCTGGCTTCCCTGATGATTATCCTCATTCTCTGGCTGCTCTTTCGGACCTTGCTGGGAGTCATTCTCCCTATCAGCATCGTCTGGCTTACCATCCTTTTTGTGACCGCCATACTTGTGTTGACGGGTGGTTATTTTGAAATCCTGAGCAGCACCATTGCTCCCATCCTTTTATGTGTCGGTGTGGCGGACTCGGTGCATATGCTCTCGAAGTATCAGGATCTACGCCTCCAAAACAAAAGCCGCGATGAATCCCTGCGCCAGATGATCCTGGTACTTGGGACAGCCACGCTGCTTACCAGCGTCACTACGGCCATCGGATTCCTCACCCTGATGACCAGCAATGTGATGCCCATGCGCCGTTTTGGCATGTACACCGCCGCCGGCGTGCTCATCGCCTTTCTGATCACCATCTTCATCCTCCCATCCGTACTCAAACTTCTGCGCAACAGAACGCCGGTGGAAGATAAAAGTCGCATTTTCTTCCGGAAAATCGGGTCCATTCTTTCATCCACGCATCGCACGGCACACCTTCATCACCGTAAAGTGGTCGTCACGACATTGCTGGTTACGATGGCCTTTTCCATCGGCATCACTCAATTGCGCACCAACAGCCGGGTATTCGATGACATCGGTGAAAATTCGGAACTGGTCCGGCAAAGCCGTTTCCTGGACAAATATCTCGCACCACAGTTCCCTCTGGAAATCATTGTGGATACAGGTATAGAGGACGGTGTCTACGACCCGGACCTGTTGAGGCGCATCCAGAAACTGCAGGACCACCTGGTGACATATGATGAGGTGGAGCAAAGCGTCTCCTTCGCAACACTCCTGTCCCGCATTGACCAGGTCATGCGCGGAAGTCCGGATGGAACCCTCCCCGATTCACGCCCGCTCATCGCGCAATATGACCTTCTTCTGGAAATGACCGGCGGGACATCCGTATCCGGTTTGAATGACTTTGAAAACCGCCAGACACGTATCATCGCCCGGGCTTACGATGCCGGATCCTACCGTATCAACAAGATGCGAAAAGACCTTGAGTCCTATCTGGATGAGCATTTTCCCGGCGAGTCGGTCATGCTGACGGGATCCACGATCCTCTCTGCCGACCTAACGGGCAACATCGTCACGGCACTGACCTGGAGTATCGGGTTGGCATTCCTGTTCATATCCGTGATCATGGCTCTGCTTTTCCGGAACGCGAAGCTTGTACTCATTTCATTGCTGCCCAATCTCATACCGCTGCTTATCACGGCCGGGTTCATGGGCTTTGCCGGTATTGACATCCGCCCTTCCACGGCCGTCATCTTTACGATTGCTTTCGGGATTGCCGTGGATGACAGCATCCACTATCTGGCGCGTTTCCGCATGGAGACACTGCGCGGATCCCCCCTCAACACCGCCGTCAAAAACACAACCATTCACACAGGAAGGGCGATCGTACTCACCAGCCTGATTCTCCTCGTAGGTTTCGGTGTACTGGGTACGAGCTCGTTCGAGTCCAATATGCTGATGGGATTGCTGACCTGCCTTACGATTTTCACCGCCCTGGTTGCCGATCTTCTGTTTCTCCCTGCGCTTATCTACTGGATGAATCCGAAAATCACAATCGGGGAAGCATCTTCTCAAGATGCCCTTCTATCGCCTCAAACGTCTCCGCAGCAGAGCGTGACGAATCAAATACAACAATCCGTTTCTCACGGGCAGCAAGAGCATCAAATCCTGCATTGACTCGTTTGAAGAAATCGGCTCCTGCCTGCTCCATCCGGTCCTCCTTCCGTACCTTTTTGCGCCGCTCGTACGCCATTTCAGGATCTAATTTCAGGTAAATTGTAATATCCGGTTCCAGGTTTTGCGTTGCAAGTCTGTTCAGCTGCTCAATGTCGGGAACTGGAACGGCCTGCCTGCCATATCCCTGATATGCCGTGGTAGAGTCAAAAAACCGGTCAAGAATGACAATGGCCCCTGTATCAAGCAACGGCCGGATCCTTGTGGCAACAAGTTGGGCGCGTGCAGCAGAAAACAGAAGGGATTCGGCCAGCGGATGAATGTCATCCTTGCTGTTCAGCAGGATATCCCGTATCTGCTCGGAAAGTGGCGTTCCTCCGGGCTCGCGGAAAACGTGCACATCGTAACCTTTATCCGTTAAATAGGCTTTGAGCTTCTTTATATGTGTGGACTTTCCACATCCATCAATACCTTCAAAAGTAATGAGCACAGACGATACCGGCTGGTTTGCAGATTAGTGGCAGAACAAGTGCCAGGTTACAGCAGGCTGTGTTGCGGTTTTTTCGGCAGGACCACAGCCAACAGGATGTAAATTACTAAACTGAAACCATAACTTAAAAAAGCCAGTGCAAAAAGTGCCCGCACTATGGTTGGATCCATGTCCAATCGTTCGGCAATGCCTCCGCAAACGCCAAAAAGCATTTTCTCTTCGCGCGACCGGTACCATTTCCGGTGCATTTCATAGCCATAGGGATCATCTCCCATATCCGCGGTACGATGTTCTCGGGAAGTCTTTCGCGACGTTGATTTCCCGCTTTCAGAGGCTCTGTCCTCCGCATTTGCGGATCCGGCATCCGTGCCACCTGGCGTTGCTTCCTCGTTTTTCAATCGCCATTCGGAAGCAGCCGCTTTCCTCCGCTCTGAACGCGACCGGGTCAGCAATCCGAGACCTATAACGAGGACCAGGATAACGCCCGTAACGGGAATCATCCGAAGTACCGATGTAAGGTCCGGTCCAACAGGAAACACAAAGCGCTGAACGACAAAAAGAACTGCAAGCAGCAGAATGATCAGACCGGCACCACGGGCAAATTTACCTTGTTTGCCTCCCTCCTTGCTTTCACTTTCATAATCGGAACGCATATGCCCGAACTCCTCATCGCTCATGTGGGATGAGGGATCGAGATGGTTGTGTAATTGTCCGCTGTAACGCTGTGATTTCATCTGTTTA
>SKYW01000014.1 GCA_007127695.1 Balneolales bacterium
CCGGCTTTTTTGATACTCTGGATGATACGTCCCGGAAGGGCTCCAATGTAGGTTCGCCTGTGACCGCGAATCTCTGCCTCGTCCTGAAGTCCACCCACACTGAAACGTTGAAACTCACGGTCCATGGCCCTTGCAATAGATCGTCCGAGTGAGGTCTTTCCCACGCCGGGAGGTCCGTAAAAGCACAAAATGGGTGCCTTCATGTCTTTTTTGAGCTTCAGGACCGACAGGTATTCGATGATCCTTTTTTTGACTTTTTCAAGTCCGTAGTGATCCTCGTCCAGGATTTTCCGGGCCCGTTTCAGGTCTAGTTTGTCTTTGGAGTAGTGGTTCCAGGGGAGGTCTACCAGCCACTCGACATAGTTGTAAATAACACCGTGATTGGGAGCGTTGGCAGGAGTCCGTTCCAGCCGGTCCAGTTCCTTGTCCAGGACATTCTGTACGTGCTCGGGAAACGACTTGTCCTTGGCTTTGGCTCGAAGCTTGTTAACATCCTCAAGTTCACTGTCCTCACCCAGTTCTTCCTGAATGGCCTTGAGCTGCTGGCGCAGATAGAAATCTTTCTGCTGCTTGTCAATATCGGTTTTGACCTTTGAGCGGATTTCCTCGCTCAGATTGAGTACCTGCATCTCCTTCTTCAGGTAGTTCATCACCTTGTCCATCTTTTCGGAGAAGGTTTTGATCTCCAGAAGGCTCTGTTTTTCATCCAGGCTGATATTCAGGTTGGAACTGATGAAGTTCAGCAGGAAAGTCGGGCTGTTGATGTTATTGATGGCAATACCGGCTTCCGATGGTATGTTCGGGGAGAGGTTGACAATCTGTATTGCTGTCTCCTTGACGGATCTCAGGGCGGCATCCAGCTCCACGCCGGACACGTCCTGATTGTAGATGAATGGCCGGATCTTTGCGATGTAGTAGGGGTCGAACTGTGTGAACTCGTCAATTTCAAAGACGCTTTTTCCCTGGATCACAATACTTTTGCTGCCATCGGGCATTTTGATAAGCTTGAGGATCTGTGCGACAGTCCCAACATGGTACAGTTCATCGGGTGCGGGGTCTTCCTGGTCCTGTTTTTTTTGCGTGACGATGCCGATGATCTTGTCCGTTTCGTACGCTTTCTTTACGAGTTCCAGGGAGCGATCCCTTCCAACGGTTATCGGGATGACCACCCCGGGATATAAAACCGTGTTTTTGAGCGGAAGGATCGGAAGCTGATCCGGTATGTCGGATTCCGTCATCCGTTTTTCTTCTTCTTCTGACAACAGGGGTATGGCTTGTTCAAAATCATCAAATTCGTCTTCTGACAATTTCTTTTTGAGCGATTTCAGGTCACTGTATATAGGCATGTATCTTATGCTCTGATTTTTAGTTTTTCAGACCGGCATCCGTACAGCGTAAAGTATTCCACAATGCACTGAGATGCCAATGTTAATAGCCTTTAGATAACGTTTTTTTGGATTGCAACATTCTGCTTTTATAAAAGAAAGGAGAATGATTCATTATTGAGTGAACTTATTTCACAATGTCTGCTGCTTTTTCAGCATTACATATACCGGGCAACTACCAGGCCGTATTTGAACCCATGTACAATTCGGCAGGTAAAGCGTCAAAATGGCAGTAATAAAGGAATTTGGAAGCCGGGCAGGAATCCAGTCTCATGACCCCGCGACAAACAGGCAGAATGTCAGGTACTATTACGGGCTAAAATCGAACCTGGAGTGACAATGCGGAGATGCTGTTAACATGCCATTGGGAGGCCTCTCCCTCTGTGTGGAACAGGCGAACGGCTCCGGCCGCCCGTACGATACCAATATCCAGCCCTGCTCCGGCTCCCACGGCAACGTTTCGACCGGGGTTCAACTGGACGCTTCCCATGAGGGGAAGATATGGGATCAGGCGGATTTCCGAGCCGACGGATATGCGCCACCCATCCGTGCGGAAATCAGGCGAATTGAAACGGTAATTCAGGTCGATCATCGATGCGAACCAGCCATACTGCAGAGCAGAGCCGAGATGCAGCTCAGTGGGCAGCTGTACAAAAAACGAGGAATCATCGACACGCCCGAGATTTTCCAAAACGGGTCCTTCCGCACTGTCGTCTTTTATATAACGGAGCAGCTCACCAGGTTTTCCCTCAAAACGAGCAGTGTTCCCGGGGATTTCCGGATAGGTCCGGATAATCATTTGCGTGTACCATTCACCGGGACTGCCGGTATACCGGATGGCACCCAGATCCGTAAGTGCAACGCTGAAACGCAGGGATTTCCTGAGCGGTTCCTGGCTGTGAGGGGATAGTGAAATGTCGTCTCCCAACGGGATTATGTAGGTTAATCCCGCATCCAGGCCTATACCCAGGCCACTTGTATTCAGGTTGGATGAGGGAGACAGATGCTCGCTGAAGGCTTGTTGGGCGTTGCCCGACGAGAGCAGCGATTCAAGGTACCTGTTCATGTTGCCCGCCGTCAGGACTTCCAGCTCTCCTGAGTTCTGCCAGGCATCATCGATGATTTGGTATTCGGAGCGATAGCGGATCTGGGAGTACATCCCGCCGAAGAGAACCTTCGGGGCCAGGCCTATGTACAGCGTGTTGAGCCCGGAATGCCATTGATTGAGCATGGTCACTTCCCGTGCCATGGCAAAAGACACTTCGTGATACACCTGGTAGCTTTCGTTTACAAAACGCACGAAAGGGGATTCCGGATCATCCCCGGCTTTGCCGCTGTCATACCAGTTGCGGTTCATCTCAAACGACGTGATCCCTCTTGAGCGCAATGCGAGAGAGCGGGCACGATCATTCCCGGACCAGGTATATCCGGCCGGGATTATTTCATAGGATTGTGTCTGATGGTAGCGATCAGAATCATAAAACATGCGATTCCGTTCGGCATCAGTGATCATACCGTGCGAATTGAGATCTTCTGGAACAAAGAAGGAGCGGACCTTGCCAGGCAGGTTTCCGGCGTTTCGAATGGGTACTCCCGTGCTGTGATGAACCCCGCCGATACCCCATGTGATCTCATGCCTCCGGTGATCCTCGCGGATCATCAGATTGGCCGGATTGTTGAAGTGCGCGGAAAGTCCTGAACTGTAGGCCACCCCGCCTCCAAGTGCCACCTGGTTCGGAGTGGCGATCATCTGGGCACGGACCGTTTCACCGGCTGTCATTGCCAGGATGAGGTGACACAAAAAAAGTATAATTGCCCTGATAAACATGTATGAACCCTGTGTTCACTGGAAGCCGAAAATAATATTGTCATGTAAACACGCAAATGCGTCCAAAGGTACAAGAAAAAATCTACGCAACCAATGCACAAGGGGTGATTAACAGGACAATCGTTTCTCGCTGGATTAAAGGTATGTACTTATGTAATATGAAACGAGGAGACCATGACGATTGGTGTACAGATACTGCATGGAAAACCAGCGGTCATGGTTGCAATTATTTGAATCAATATCGGAGAAAAAGCGATGCAACGACAGGGATTGACGCTGGGCACCTATAAAAACATCAGGATCGGACTCGATTACAGCTGGTTTGTAATGTTCATTCTGGTTGTATTCATGCTTGCCAGATATTTCTTCCCGCAAAATTATGAGGATATGGCAGCGTGGGAGGCATGGTCACTCAGCGTGCTGGCGGCATTGCTGTTTTTCGCATCCATACTCCTGCATGAATTTGCCCACGCACTGGCAGCGAGAAAACGGAGCGTTGAGATATCGGAAATCATTCTTTTCATCTTTGGCGGGCTCGCAAAAATGAAAAAGGAGCCTGAACGTGCGCGGGACGAATTTGTGATTGCCGGAGCCGGTCCATTGTGCAGTTTCCTTCTTGGACTGCTTTTCCTCGGCTTGTCTTTTCTTTTGGAGCCATTCATCCGAGAGGGACTGCATGGCGTGTTCTGGTATATTGGCTACATCAACATCCTGCTGGCCATTTTCAATTTGGTGCCCGGTTTTCCACTGGATGGCGGACGGATGCTGCGTGCGGCCATTTGGCATTACAGCGGCAATCTTCGCAAATCAACCCGGATCGTCAGTAACATGGGCCAGATTTTTGCCTTTGTTCTGATGTTCACAGGGGTGCTGGTGATTTTTGGCGGCGCACTCATAGTTGGCATTGTATGGATTTTCGTCGGTATGTTTCTGCTTCAATCGGCCAAAAGCGGTTATTACATGGTCGCCATGAGGGAGGGTCTGTCCGGAATTCCTGTAGGCAAGATCATGACCTCCAATCCATCTACGGTACATCCGGATGTGAGTATCAAAAACCTGGTGAATGAATATTTCTTTAAAAACAGGTTTTCCTGTTTTCCCGTGATGAGAAGGGACGAGTTTGTCGGACTGGTGGAGATCAATCAGGTCAAGGCCGTTGAACGCGATCAATGGGAGTACACACGCGTCTCGGATGTTATGACCCCCCGTGATGCGTTGCGGACTGTGAAACCGGACACCGATGCCTACGATGTGCTCATGCAGATGATCGATGTTGGCAGCGGGCGTTTGCCGGTCCTTGAAAATGGCGAACTGGTTGGCATTATTTCCAGAAAGGACATCATGCAATTTGTGGAATTCCGTGAGGCACTGGGAACCTGAACATCCCGGTCCGGAAGATGGACAGGCAGCACCAAAAACTCACAGTAAGTCCCGTAGCGTAACTTATGCCATTACCCTGGCGTAACCTATGCCATTACCCTGGCGTAACTTATGCCATTACCCTGGCGTAACCTATGCCATTCCGGAAGCGGCCGGCATGGAGTAGGGCGGACGGCCAGCCAGCCGGACGGAGAGAAAGAGAAAGAGACCGGCAATGTCACCCAATGACCGTGAGATTGGCAAGCCGGGCCACCAGTTTTTTTTGTCCGGCATTTTTGAAGAAGACTGTCAAACGGGTATTTTCACCCTGTCCTTCGCATTGCAGGATTTTTCCTGCCCCGAATTTCGGGTGGATAACGGCCATGCCCGGGCGCCACGCACCACCTTCGGATTCCGGGTCGTATTCGATCCGCATGCCACTGCCGGAATCACCTTTGCTGCCTGATTCCGGGAAATCGATCCGATCACGGCCTAAATCACGTCTGTCAGCTTCGGCGCGATGGTCACCCTTGCTGCCACGATTCCAGTCAGAAGATGCAACATCCCGTTTCTCATCCCGGTGCTCATAGGAAATATAGGTGCTTCGGTGTCCGGATCTTCCGGAGCCGCTCTGCCGGATTGTGGCCCCGGTTTCTGTCCGGACCACGGACGCATCCACCTCATCCAGGAATCGCGAGCGCCTCATTTCGACCTGTTCACCGAACCGGAAACGGTTTTTTGCATAACTGAAATAAAGATGCTTTTCAGCACGTGTAATGGCGACGTAGAACAGGCGCCTCTCTTCCTCAATATCCACTTCCTCACCAATTCTGCCTCCAATGGGAAAGAGCTCCTCTTCCAGCCCTGCAATGAACACGATCGGAAACTCAAGCCCTTTGGATCCGTGAACCGTCATGAGCGTCACGGCAGGTTCTGTGGAATCATGGGCATCCAGGTCTGTTACCAGGCTGATTTCCTGCAAAAAAGTGCTCAGTGTAGGTTGATTGCTGCTTTTTTCAAAGTAGGAAATGGCATTGAGCAGCTCCATCACATTTTGCCGGCGCATCAGGGAATCATGGGAATGTTCTTCAATGAACTGGCGCACATAGCCGGACTCATCCAGCAGAAACCGCACCGTGTCGGTGATCCCGGTCTCGTCGAGTTTTTCCCGGGTGCGGTTCAGCAGGTCCACGAACGCGCGGATCCTGGGTATGGCCGGCTTGTAGACTCCGGTCGATTCCACATCGCAAATCACATCCCAAAGTGATCTTTCCTCCGAGCGGGCGATGCCCATGAGAATGGACAGCGTTTTCTCGCCAACGCCACGGACGGGTTCGTTGATCACACGCAGCACGGCCTCATCATCATGTGGATTCACAAGCAGGCGCAGGTAAGCTGTTACATCCTTGATTTCCTTTCTCTGATAGAAAGAGATGCCGCCGACCAGCTGATAGGGGATACCGCGACGCCGGAAGGCATCTTCGAGCACCCTGCTTTGATAGTTGGTCCGGTACAGCACTGCAAAATCGCGGTAGGAGAGGTTCCCCCGAAGTTTTCTCTCCTCAACAGTACGGACGATGCGATTCGCCTCATCGCGTTCATCGTAATTCTCCAGGACGGTGATGACCTCTCCCTGGTCGTTATGGGTCCAAAGTGTCTTTTCCAGGCGCGATTTGTTCTTTTTGATCACGGAATCGGCGCATTTCAGGATGGCTTTGGTCGAGCGGTAGTTCTGCTCAAGCGGTATTTGAACGGAATCGGGATAATCTTCGCGGAAATTCAGGATGTTGGTGATGTCGGCCCCGCGGAAGGAATAGATGCTCTGCGAGTCATCGCCCACAACGCAGATGTTCTTGTGTCCCTCAGCCAGAAGTTTTGTCGCACGGTACTGTGCGTGATTGGTGTCTTGATATTCATCGATCAGGATATAGCGGAAATGCTCCTGGTATTTCCGGAGGATGTCGGGATGCTGCTCGAAAAGCTCGATAGGCTTGATGAGCAGGTCGTCGAAATCCATGGCGTTGTTTTTCTTGCAACGCTCCAGGTAGCGCTGGTAGACCTGCGCGGCAATATCGTCCAGTGAGCTTTGGACGAACCGATCCCGAAACATTTCAGGACCGATAAGCTGGTTTTTGGCATTGCTGATTACAAAACGCACGCCCTGGGGCTTGACCTCGCGTGGATTGATGTTCAGTTCCTTCAGGATGGTTTTGATGACCCGGTCGCTGTCGACGGTGTCGTAGATGGTGAAGTCGCGGGTAAAACCCAGATGTTCGGCCTCGATGCGCAGGATGCGGGAGAAAATGGAGTGGAAGGTTCCCATCCAGAGCCGGTTGGCCTTTTCGCCAATGAGAGCGGCAATACGTTCCTGCATTTCCCGGGCCGCCTTGTTGGTGAAAGTAAGGGCGAGGATCTGATTGGGATATGCCTTTTTCTGGTAGAGCAGGTTGGCAATGCGGTATGTAAGCACGCGGGTTTTGCCGCTGCCTGCCCCGGCAATGATGAGCAGCGGGCCATCGGTGTGCAGCACAGCCTCTCGCTGGCGTTCATTTACATCTTTGGCAAATGGGGGGATGGATGGTCCTGATTCTGCATCATCATTCTTTAAAACAAATGTGGGCATAACGTACTGGGGAATAACAGCCTTTTTTCAGAAGTGCATGCTTCTTTTTGATTCACGGGGATCGGTACCTGTCGACACGGTTAACCTTCGAGATCGGCAAGTATGGTTTTCATTTTTTCCAGGTTCACTTGCGCATCACTTTGCTTGTTGCGCTCATTCTGCACAACCTGGTCAGGCGCATTATCCAGGAACTTACTGTTGGACAGTTTCTTTTCGACGGCTGAGAGGAAAGATTCGAGACGTGATATCTCTTTGCGGACCCTCACTTTTTCTTTCTCAAAGTCGATGAGGCCGGAGAGGGGTACGAACAGCTGATGACCGTTGACCACATCTGAGGCACTGGCCTTCGGTCGTTCCGCATCCATATCCACCGTAAACTTGTTCATTCTGAGCATTTTGTCAAATACCGACCGGTGTGCCGAGAGCGTTTCCTGCATTTCGTCCGACGCCGGTTTGATGATGATATCCACATCCAGCTGGTCGGGTACCCGCATTTCGGAGCGGATGTTACGGACCGAGGAGATCAGCTGCTGGATGGTACCGAAACGCCTGACGGAATCCTCGGAGGATAGTTCCTCATTGTATTCCGGCCAGCGGCTTACTATCAGGGCATCTGACGGCTCTCTTTTTCGAAGCCGCTGCCAAATCTCTTCGGTGATGAAGGGCATGAAAGGATGCAGAAGGGCGAGGAGTGTCTCAAAATGTATGGCTGCTCTCCCGGCAACATCGCGATCCATGGATGTTCCGTATTCGGGTTTGATCAGTTCGAGGTACCAGTCGCAGTAATCATCCCAAACCAGGGAGTATATCTTGAGCAGGGCCTCATTGAGGCGGTACCGGGACAGGTCGTCGTCAACGTCTTCAATGGTCTGCTGGATGCGGCTCATCATCCATTGGTCATGCAGCGGCAGGGATGCCGTTTCGTCTTTGTCCCAGGGCCATGATTTTGGATACTCTGCTTCCGGATCAAGATGCATGTTCAGGAACCGGAATGCATTCCAGAGTTTGTTCGCGAAGTTGCGGCCCATCTCGAACTTGGTGGGATCCAGTTTGATATCCTGTCCCTGTGCACAAAGTATGATAAGGCAGTAGCGGACGGCATCGGCTCCGTACTGGTCGATCATCTCAAGCGGATCGATGCCGTTGTTCAGGCTCTTGCTCATTTTACGGCCCATCTTGTCCTTGACGATCCCTGTCATGAAGACGTCACGGAAGGGGGCCTTGCCGGTGAAATGGAGGCCGCCCATGAGCATCCGGCTGACCCAGAAAAACAGGATATCGTAACCGGATACCAGAACGGAAGTAGGATAGAAATATTCAAAATCGCGTGTCTTGTCCGGCCATCCCAGTGTGGAGAAAGGCCAGAGCCAGGAAGAGAACCAGGTGTCGAGCACATCGGGATCCTGCACCATGCCTTCCTGTGGCTGGTCTATGCTGACAATGTAGTCGCGGCTGGTATCTATGGAGCCGTCTTCCTTGGTATGGTACCATACCGGGATCCGGTGTCCCCACCAGAGCTGGCGGGAGATGACCCAGTCACGGATGTTTTCCATCCAACGGAAAAATTCGTTTTCCCAACGCCCGGGATAAAAAGTGAATTCCCCGTTCCGGCTGGCCTGCATGGCTTTCTCGGCCAGAGGTTTCATTTTGACGAACCACTGGTCCGAAAGCAGCGGTTCGATGATGGCCTTGCTGCGGCTGGATATGCCGATCTGGTTCACATAGTCTTCCACCTTGACAAGAAGCCCTTCGGATTCCAGGTCCTTGACGATGGCTTTCCGGGCATCGAAACGGTCCATCCCGTCGTATTTGCCTGAGGCCTCGTTGAGGGTTCCGTCCCTGTTTATGATATTCAGGGTGGGCAGTGAATGGCGCCGGCCAATCTCGAAGTCATTCTCGTCATGTGCCGGTGTGACCTTGAGCGCCCCGCTGCCGTAATCCATTTTTACATAGTCATCGGCGATAATGGGTACTTTCCGACCGGTGGTCGGTATCCAGGCATGTCCGCCTACGAGTTTGTTATAGCGCTCATCATCGGGGTGCACGCTCACGGCCGTGTCGGCGGGAATGGTCTCCGGGCGGGTCGTGGCTATGGTGATGTGCGTGAGTCCGGAAGCGGCAGATGTCTCCTCATCCAGTGGATATGAAACGTGCCACATATGTCCTTTGCGCTCAACATGTTCAACCTCTTCATCTGATATTGCTGTCATGTCGACCGGACACCAGTTGACCAGGTAATATCCTTTGTAGATCAAGCCTTCGTCGTGCAGGCGTATGAAGGTTTCCTGCACGGCACGGGAGAGTCCCTCGTCCATGGTGAACCGTTCCCTGCTCCAGTCGCAGCTTACGCCCAGCTTGCTGTACTGGCGGGTGATGATCTCGCCATACTTCTCTTTCCAGTCCCACACTTTTTGTACAAATTCCTCGCGACCGATGTCGTGCCGGTTTTTCTTTTCCTTCTGCTTGAGCTCCCTTTCCACGACATTCTGGGTGGCGATTCCGGCATGATCGGTGCCAGGAAGCCACAGGGCTTCATAGCCCTGCATGCGTTTGAGCCGCGTCAGTGTGTCCTGAACAGCACCCTGCAGCGCGTGTCCCATATGCAGCGCTCCGGTGACATTTGGAGGGGGCATCATGATGGTGAACGGCTCTTTCCCCGAATCGGTACGGGCTTCAAACATGCCATGATCCATCCAGTAGTCATACCACTGGTCCTCGATGGCTTTTGGATCGTATTGCTTGGGGATTTCTTTTTCTTTCAGGTTTCCGCTGGACATATGCTGTGTATTGCGCTGAGGCTGGGTTGGATTTTCGGTCGTTTTTTGATTATGATGATCGGCTTGATCATGGTATGGAATATGGAGCAGCCATCCGGCCAGCTGGCGTGCCGCCGGTTTTCCCTGCTATACCTTTCTTCTGAGAAGCACTCCGAAGTGGCCGTCGCAATTGTGGACGTGGGGGAGGGTCTGATAGGATTTGCCATCATCGGCCAGCACTTCTTCCGGGAGGAAGTCTTCCAGGTTTTCCAGCTCGAAATTATCATATTCTTTCAGGAATGCCTGGATGCGCTCCATGTTCTCTTCCGGTTCTATGGAGCATGTTGAATAGACAAGACGCCCGCCTCTTTTAACCATATTTGCTGCTGCATCAATAAGTTCATCCTGTTGACGTGTGAACTCTTCCAGCTCTGCTTCCGTGCGGCGCCAGCGCAGGTCCGCCCGCTTGGCAAGTACACCGGTTCCGGAGCAGGGTGCGTCAAGGAGTACGGCATCCACCAGTTTGAAACGCTCGCTGATAATATCGGCACGTTGCACTTTGACAATATCAGCCCCGTAATTGGTGACATTTTCAGCGATCAGTGCGATTCTTTCGGAAGAGATATCGACGGCCGTGATGTTGCCCTGATTTTGCATCAGGTCACAAAGCATGATGGTTTTGGTCCCGGGGGCGGCACAGAGATCGTAAACGTCCTCTCCGGGTTGCGGATTAAGGATGGTGGGTGCGAATCCGGCGGCGATATCCTGAACCTGTGTAAATCCCTTTTGAAACCATCCTTTTGCACGAACTTTCTGGAGGCTGCCTACTTTGTAATAACCGGGAAGCCAATCGCTTTCCTCAAAATCGATATCTGCCTTGCTGAGCCTGAGCTGGAAATTCCGAGCATTGGTTTTGATTCCATTGACCCTGAGGTAATAGGAGGGGTTCTGGTTGTTGTGCTGCATGAGCCGGAAGGCCTCGCGTTCGCCGAAACGTTCGACCCAGCGTTTAACAAGCCATTCAGGGTGGGAAAAGGTAGTGGCGACAAGCTTGGTGCGGTCTTCAAAATCGGGGCGGGGGAGATTGGGCATATCACGCTGGACCCGTCGAAGGATGGCGTTCATAAGGTCACCGCTACGTGAGCCCCCCAGTGTCTTGGCAAGTTCCACGGCTTCATTTACAGCGGCATAATCCGGTGTGCCATCCATGAACAACAGGTCATAAAGGCCAATGCGCAGGATATTCTTGAACTGGAGATTCATATCATTGACCGCGACAGCACTGTAGCGGGATATGAGAAAGTCCAGGTAGCTTCTGCGGCGCAGGATTCCCTGAACGTATTCGTTTGCCTGCTGGCGGTCCTGACCCTCCAGTTTATTCAGTATCCTGGAGTCCGTTTTATGGAACTCCTCAAAATGATTAAGTGCTTCAACACTTGCCTGACGAGCTGTAACAGTCTGTTCCAAAGCTTTTTTTTGCTTGTTTTGGTTGGTATTCAAATTCTAAAAAAAGTACGGATTTTTTTCGTAACAATTAAGCCGAGATGTCGTCTGTCTCGGGTCCGGCATTCCATTGGCGGAGAAAATCACATCGGCAGGGGATTCCGGCTGTGTCAACAGATAATACCCATGTAAAAAAACGAGAGAGCGGCTCAATTGGTGTTTTCCTTTTGCTCCGGTATTTGGTAATTTTGCAAAATTAACGTGCCGGGTGGTTCTGCACGGTTCATTTACTGAAACTTTTAAAAAAATTCTTTGCTGATGAATAAAGGGAGCATAGCACAAATCATTGGACCTGTTGTGGATGTCGACTTTCCCGAGGGCAAACTTCCATCTATTCTCAACGCTCTGAAGGTGGAGCGCGATGGTATGCAGGATCTTATTCTTGAAGTGGCTCAGCACCTGGGGGAAAACAGGGTACGTACGGTTGCCATGGACTCCACGGACGGGCTTGTCCGTGAGACTCCTGTAGAAGATCTTGGCACAACCATTTCCATGCCCATAGGTGAGGATATCAAAGGCCGGCTCTTCAATATCATCGGTGACACCATTGACGGTATTCCTCAGCCCGAAGGCAAGGAGCGTTATCCGATCCACCGTCCGGCTCCTCCGTTTGAAGAACTGTCCACATCCACAGAGATGCTGGAAACAGGCATCAAGGTCATCGATCTGCTATGTCCCTATGCAAAGGGCGGGAAAATCGGTCTGTTCGGTGGTGCCGGTGTCGGTAAAACGGTACTGATTCAGGAGCTCATCAACAACATCGCAAAGCAACATGGTGGACTTTCCGTTTTTGCCGGTGTGGGTGAGCGCACCCGTGAAGGCAATGATCTGCTTCGTGAATTTATCGAATCCGGGGTAATCAGCTACGGTGAGGAATTCAAAAAAGAGTTTGAGGAAAACGGAAACTGGGATCTGGACAAGGTGGACATGGAGGCGCTGAAGACCTCGCAGGCCACACTGGTCTTCGGGCAGATGAATGAGCCGCCTGGTGCGCGGGCGCGTGTTGCCCTTTCCGGACTGACCGTTGCCGAATATTTCCGTGACAAGGTCAGCAAGGATATCCTGCTTTTCGTCGACAACATTTTCCGGTTCACGCAGGCGGGTTCCGAGGTATCGGCTCTGCTTGGAAGGATGCCTTCAGCGGTGGGTTATCAGCCTACACTGGCATCCGAGATGGGTGACCTCCAGGAGCGCATTACTTCCACGAAAGACGGATCCATCACCTCGGTACAGGCCATCTATGTTCCTGCCGACGACCTTACCGATCCGGCTCCGGCTACGACATTTTCTCACCTGGATGCGACAACCGTACTTTCCCGGCAGATTGCCTCATTGGGTATCTATCCGGCTGTGGATCCGCTCGACTCCACTTCCAGGATCCTGGATCCGCGTGCTATCGGACAGGATCACTATGATGCGGCTCAAAGTGTCAAGGAACTTCTCCAGCGTTACAAAGAGCTTCAGGATATCATCGCTATCCTCGGTATGGATGAACTTTCCGACGAGGACAAGCTGACCGTAGCGCGGGCACGGCGTGTGCAGCGCTTCCTGAGCCAGCCTTTCTTTGTCGCCTCCCAGTTTACGGGACTGGATGGCAAGTTTGTCAAAATAGAGGATACCATCAAAGGCTTCCGCAAAATTGTCGAAGGTGAACTGGATCATCTCCCGGAAAATGCATTTTTCCTTGTGGGCAGCATAGAGGAAGCCATTGAACGTGGTGAAAAAATGCTCAAGGAAGAGGAGTGATCCCTGAATCGTGCTGAACCGAACTCATCTGTAACGTTGATTCTATGAAAGCTCACATATTAACTCCGAGGGGTCCCATTTTTGAAGGGGATGTCGAGGGTATCAGAATGCCAGGCGTCAAGGGTGGATTCGAAGTGCTCAAAGATCACTCACCCCTGGTTTCCATCCTGGATATCGGCAATTTGATTGTCCGTGTTCCTGACAAGTCTGAGCAGAGCTATGCTATCAGCGGCGGGTTTACCGAAATAAAGGACAACAATGTGATAGTGATGGCCGAGGAGGCGATTCCGTCCGATCAGATTGACACCGAGGCGGAACGTGCAAGAAAGTCGGAGCTGGAGACGGAAATTAAGAAGTACAAAATATTTACAGATGAGCACAAGCGGACCCATCGGGAGCTTCGTATCGTCAAGAACCGCCTGAAGATAGCAGGGGTCTGATTTCCGCCCAAGCGTCACTGTCACCAGCTGATGCGACTCGGACGTGTGGTTTCAGTGTCACGCTCATCCGGCGGCTGTTCCATCACAAATCCCTGTGGCTGTTCAAATGCATCCCTGCTCCAGGGAACATTTGGATCGTTGGCACAGCTTTGTATAAACTGACCGACAATAGGCAATGCCGTTCGAGCACCCTGACCGACCTGTGTTCCCTGCGGGAAGATGATGCGCCGGTCCTCTCCGCCAACCCATGCACCGGCCACCAGGTGCGGCATCATCGCCACAAACCAGTTATCGGCACTGTTTTGCGTGGTCCCTGTTTTTCCGGCGATATCCTGACTGATGTTAAACATCCAGTTCATCCGGTTGCCGGTACCGACCCAGCCCTGTCCGCCCCGGATGACTCCCCGCAGCATGTCAACCATGATGTAGGCGGTCTCCGGGCTGATTACTTCCTGCTGGCTTGGTGACCGGAACTCCTGAAGTACGTTTCCTTCGGCGTCTTCAATACGTGTAACCGCATAAGGTTCAATATGAACACCCATATTGGCAAACGTGGTGTAGGCACTGGTCAGCTCAAGCAGGCTGGAGTGGGCGGTTCCAAGGGCAATGGCCGGATTGGTGGCTATAGGAGTTCGATTCATACCCATCCGACGGGCAAAATCAGCGATTTTCTGTCCGGCCGGAAGCAAATCCTCCAAACGGTTGGTGCCCGGGGCTCCGGCCAGTTCCGGCAGCAGGCGCACGGTGACATTATTCAGACTTCTTCCTATGCCTTCTCTAAGCGAAATCATTTCAGGTCCGCTCGGTATCACAGGATCCCTGGGCGACCATCTGTCTCCGCTGACATCAAAAAAGTTGACCGGATATTTTGAGAATTTATGATAAGGCCGGTATCCGTTGTCAATAGCCACTGCGTAAACAAAAGGCTTGAACGTGGATCCGGTCTGCCGACGCAGCTGGTGAACATTGTCACGCTGAATGGTGCTGTAGTCCGATCCGCCGACCCATGTGAGAATGTTTCCATTCGAGGGGTCTATGGCAACAAAACCTGCTTCAAGCCGCGCGCGTGCAAGTTTTACGGAGTCCACAAAAGCTTCGTCCATTTTCAGCAAGTCCAGGATCTCTGCACGGGATCCGCGTCCTTCCCGCCGGTACTCTTCATATCTTTCGGTCTCCTCCAGGAAGCTGTTCAGGAAGCCGGGATATTGCGCCCATAGTTTATCCATGTACCGGTCGCTTCCAGGGGAGGTCCATTCCTGTTCAAAACTGCGCTGGTGCCTCTCAAGCTGTGCTTTAAGGGCTTCTTCGGCAAAGCGTTGCATCCGTGAGTCAATGGTTGTATGGATGACGAGCCCGTCGCGGTACAGGTCATAACCGTTTTCATCGGCCCAACCCTGGATCTGCTGACGCACATACTGCCCGAAATAGCGGCTTTCCCGTCCGGCACGGAATGGAGGGTTGTAATCCAGTTCAAGCGGAGTGGCACGGTATTGCGCAAATTCATCCGGTGTGACGAAGCCGTGGCGCAGCATCTGCGACATCACTACATTTCTTCGTTGCGTCGAGCGTTCGGCCCGGGTGCGGGGGTTCAGGGCGGATACGGCCTGCAGGCTCCCAATAAGTGTTGCTGCCTCAGGCACCGTGAGATCGCTGGCCGGTTTGTTGAAATGGGTATGAGCCGCCGTCTCTATCCCGAAAGCGCTGTTGCTGAATTCCACGGTGTTCAGGTACATCTCAATGATTTCCTGCTTCGTGTAATTCTGTTCAATCTGGATCGCCGTGATGATTTCGCGGAGTTTGCGGGTAACACTGACTTCACGGCCGATGGACCGGTAGAGGTTTCTAGCAAGCTGTTGCGAAATAGTTGAACCGCCCTGCGGGTTTCCGCGCATCAGGTGATAGGGGATGGCCAGCGTTCGATACATGTCAATCCCCCAGTGTGTGTAAAAACGGTGGTCCTCGGTCGCTATCAGTGCGTCGATGACATTGGGGGATATATCCTGGTAGCGGATATAGGTACGATTTTCCGTGAAATACTTGTCCAGGACCTGGCCGTCGCGGCTGACGACAAAACTCGCGATATCGGTTTGTGGATTCTCCAGTTCTTCAATCGATGGAAGTCCCTGGGCCAGGTAAAAAAAGGAAAACAGGCCAACGATGAAACCGGCTATTATGACACCACCGAAAACACCGAATATATGGCGCCATCCGATCCCGGTATGCGAGCCGCGGGATGAGTACATGGTCCGGTTTTGTTTCGGAGGCTTCTTTCCGGTTATTTTAGAATCTTCCCGGGAACTCATGCCAGAGTCTTTTCTTTTACGGGCAATTTCCCGCCGGTATTCGGGATCGTTCAGATAGCGATCCATGTCCATATTTTCAAAATCCTTGCTTGTCATTGCCTATGTGTCCGCATTGATGCCACTTGTGGCGAGCGTTTTGCTGTCCACATCCCATGTAACGAGTTCAAATGCCTTATTTGCATACAGACCAAGTGTATAATCGGTACCGAAACATCCGCAGTTCATGCAGGTTAGACCGTTTTGTTTCCAGAGCAGGGACTGATGGTGATGCCCATAGACTATGGCCTGGATACGATCATCGGTCAAAACGCGGTTTCTGGCCCATGCATCCAGTATCGCGTGCCTGTCGGAGTTCTTTTTTCTGTTGCCTGATTTCCTGCTGGATCGTGAAAAGAGCCGCATACCCATCCAGCCAAAACGAGGCGGCAGCATTTTCCGGTACAAAGTTGTAAAATACGAATTTCTGAGAAAACGGTGCATTGCGGGACGAGGCAGACGCATTTGAGGATCTTTCAGTCCGTCGCCATGAAGGACCATGATGGATACGGTGGATTCTTCAATTATCCGGTATTCATGTTCCACATAAAAACCAAGACTGCGCAGATACCCGTTTGTCCAGTTATCATGATTACCTGTCACAAACAGGGTATGACTATTTGTCTGCTTATGAAAATCGTGGAATCTCTGAAGAACTTTTTGTCCGAGCGGGGGCACCCTGTTTCCGGGGTATTCCATCCAGAAGTCGAAGAAATCACCCAGTATGACGATTGCCAGTTCATGCTCCGCGCAATAGTCGATCAACCGGATGAGATCATTCTCAAGCACCTCGTTTTTTTCAGCGGAATAGGCGCCAAGATGGACATCCGACAGAAAGAGAAGAGACCGGGTGGGCAGAATGGCGGTGCTATTTTTTTCTGTAGATGACAAAGCGTATGAATTCGGAGAAAACGTCCCGTATTTCAGTCTCCGGAAACTCACTCAAAAGTATGAGTGCCTTTCCGGCATGTTCTTCCATTTTTCGGGTAGCATATTCAATGCCACCTTTGTCAATCACAAACTCCCGGATATAATCCACCTGCCCGGCACTTTTTCCCTTTTTGCGGAACAGCCAGCGCATTTTTCTTTGTTCGATGAGCGAAGAGTTTTCAAGTGCGGCAATGAACGGCAGGGTGATTTTCCTGTCCAGGATATCGTTTCCGGAGGTTTTGCCTGTCTTTCGAAGGCTGTAGTCCAGCAGATCGTCGCGTATCTGAAACGCAATACCGATATCATGTCCGATTCCGCGCATTCGTTCCCGTACGGATTCATCCGCCGATGCGCTGATGGCTCCACACTCACAGCAGGCTACCAGCAGGCTTCCCGTTTTTTCCGTTATGATCTGGTAGTATTTGTCCTCCGTCATGTTCTGGAGCTTGGAAGCCTTGAGTTGGCGCAGTTCCCCTTCGCTCATCCGTTTCACGGCAGTGGAGAGGACCTTCAGCAGTTCGAATTCATCCGAATCCACTGCTACCAGCAAACCTTTGGCAAGTAGAAAATCACCGAACAGTACGCTCGCCTTGTTCTTCCAAACCTTGTTTATACTGAGAAAACCGCGACGCTGGTCCGCGTCATCCACAACGTCATCATGGATCAGCGTGGCGGTATGCAGCAGTTCAATCATGGTTGCGGCCACATGGGAACGCTCGTTGATCCCGCCGCAGATTTTGGCGGCAAGTAGAACGAGGACAGGTCGCATTTGCTTGCCCTTCATGCGCATGAGGTAGCGGATGATCCGGTTCAGCAGGAAGACATCGGTATCCAGATGCTTCCGGAAATGGACCTTGAATGTTTCCAGTTCGGAAGCGATCGGCTGCTGGATATCGTCCAGAGATCTTATGGGTGCTGTTTTATGGTCGATGATATCCTCTGTTGCTGCGTTGGTCATGCAAAAGTCGGGAATATTTTGAGATTATAATTTGGTATCTTTC
>SKYW01000079.1 GCA_007127695.1 Balneolales bacterium
GAATCGGCGTAGAGCAGATCGCCGCGCACGGCGATGTCCTTGTTGCCCGGAATCGTCACGAATCCGGCAAAATACGGGGCGGACGGATTGCTATTGTTGATGATGTGCACACCCTTGTTCACATCGTTCACGAACAGATAATCGTCATACAGGTAGATCTTCCCGGGTTCCTCCAGATCACGCGGCTCGGTGACCGTAACCGACGCCAGAAATTCCTCCTGGGACATGTACACCGGCTCGAACTCGGTCCAGGTGATGGTCTGCGTCCGCTGGTCATCGCAGGCTGCCAGCAGCAGCGCAACGGCGAAAAATGCCATGACGGTTTTGGTGGATGTCTGATTCATGGTCATGCCCTCGTTTTTTTTTGCCAATGTTTGCGGAATGACAGCGTTGATTTATGGTTTTGCATGGTTGGATGTGTCCATGCAGCTTTCAGTCGTCCTACACCCGGCAAAATGATGTCACCTATATGGGCTTGATCAACTCTATAAATAGCAATGACTGACAATTCCGACATGGTAGTCCGTCTTCCCAAATACTCGATTATTTCACCTGCCTTGTGTACTTTGATATGAGACGGAAGGATAAGCCTGGCAGTCGATTATTCGGTGCCATTCCGCCATCATTTGTGTCCATTCAACGCCTCATTCCAATTCCCCATGAAAACACAATACTACACGGCTTCCAGCCTGGACGGCTTCATCGCAACCGAGGATCATTCACTGGACTGGCTGTTTCAGTTCGGGGATACAGGCAGTTTCGGTTTTGAGGATTTTCTGAAAGGAGTCGGCGCCATAGCCATGGGATCGCAGACGTATGAGTGGATCCTGCGCAACCACGTCCAGCCCGACAGCGATGCCAAACAACCCTGGCCATACGAGCAGCCGTCATGGGTTTTCACGACGCGCCCGCTTCCGGCCGCTCCCGGTGCGGATATTCAATTTGTGCAGGGCGATGTACGGCATCTGTACCGGAAAATCGCAAAGTCGGCCGATGACAAGAACATCTGGATCGTGGGCGGGGGCGATCTGGCCGGACAGTTTTACGACAACGGCCTGCTGGACGAGGTGATCGTGCAGGTGACCGCGGTGACCCTGGGCAGCGGCCGCCCCCTGTTGCCGCGACGCATCACCCATCCGCCCCTGACCCTGCTCTCCGCCCGGACCTTCGGCAATGCCTTTGTCCAACTGAAATACCTCGTGACGAAAACATCCACGGCATAGGCGTGCAAGAAGCACGCAGTAAAACCATTGTCGCCGACTACTTGAGCAGCATCATCTTGCGGCGCAGGACGACCGGGCCGTCCGGGCCAAATCCGTCGCCAATCCGATCCTCGCTTCCGGTGTCGGTGCCTTCCGGATCCCCCAGGAATTGCAGGAACCGGCCCATCAGTTCCACGCGCGTCTCAGCAGGATAGATCGTCTCAAACGGAAAACCGAACACGATCACGGCGCCCAGGATCCACAGGACCATTTCGTAGTCGGTCAGGTCGACCATGCCGCTGCCGACCGCCTCATTGGTGGCCGAGTCAAAAAGGTACCCGTGATGGCGCAGTTCGGGCGCGTAATGGCGGATGAAGTCGCGCGAATTGCCCGAAATCGTCCGGTTGAAGCCGTTGACGATCAGGATCGGGCTTTTTTTTTCCGACGGGACCCCGGCCAGCACCTCCGAAAAGGGTCCGGGCTGGTCGCCCACGGTCTGGAGCCGCAGGTAGGCAAGCGAGTCGGGCGTGAGTCCGGCAACGACCGGGTCACCAGGCGACACGCGTATTGGCGGCGAGAAAACCCGTCCATCCGAACTCAGGTGGACAAGGTATTCGGCCACCCCAGGTGCATCGCCCAGCACCAGGCGCAGGCTGGACGCATCCTCCCCGGTCACACCCCAGGCGTCCGGCACCTCGAACAGGTCGCCGGTCGGGTAGTACGGCAGCGCGATCTGGCCCTCGTCGCTGAGCAGCGCGTGCCGCGCGGGGTGCTGCAGCAGGTCGCGGATGCGGCCCGGCTCGCCATTGACCGTGATGCTGTCCTGCACCAGGCGGATGCCGTGGCTGTAGTCGGCGTACGTCTCGGCGTGTCCGCTGTAGAGCGGCTGGATGGGCGTGCCGCTGAGGTAGTGCCAGCCGTAGATCACCACGCGTCCCGGTGGCGGCTGGTTGTAGATCCGGTTGGATACGACCACGTCCTTTTTGTGTCCGCCCACCAGGGTTCCGGGCGGATGCTCCTCCAGCGCCGGTTCGCGCTGCTCCCACACCATCAGATGGTGCTCGTACATTACCGGGATGCTGGTCATCTGGTCGCTCGGCGGTATGGTGCGGGGCGACAGCTTGAGCGGGGCCGCCTGCCAGATCTGGTCGACCATCCGGCGGGTGGGCATGCCGCAGCCGATTTCGTTGCCGATGCGCTGTGCCAGGATGGGCGTGGTCGGGATCAGGAAATAGTCATCGTCGCGCCCCACGGCCAGGTAGTCGGGCGTCACGTAGTAGGTGACATCCAGTGTTCCATCACCTGCGGGGCCACTGACTGTGACCGGGACCAGATCCCGAAGGAAACCGGGGACGTTGCCCGCCATCACCTGCTCAAAAATGGCCTCCTCCCGGGCGGCGAGGGCGAGGTTGCGGACCTGTTCCACGAACTCCGAACCCGTCGGCGCGTCGGCAGGCCGGGACGGCAGGTTCAGTTCCTGTGCGCGAAGTGATGCATCTGTGGCCCAGAATAATACATTTATCAGTAAAAGAAGTCGGGGTAGCTGTGCGAGTCGTTCCAGCATGGCAAGGTATCAATGTGAACATGAATCGGGTTGTTGTCGGAATGTACCTATTCGCAGGACTCCAATCCAACAGTGCTTCCCGGACAGCATGAGAAGAAATATGTTCACCTTCAGGCCAGAATCGTAAATTTTGATGCGAAATCACTGACCATCAAAGCCTGGAGTGTGTCTACTATCGGCGTACTGGCAAATTCAGGAGCATTTCTAAGATAGTGGCAGATGCTGCTATTTGTATCGCTTATGAGCTTGATGTTCTGGGACATATCCTCCTGCCTCATGGCGTCATGTTTGCGGGGGCTCCTCCGGGCGTACATTCTTATCACACTGGCTTGGTGACGAATGCGATCACAGTCTGCTTTTAAAATGCATAATCATGTTATTATTGTAATTATAGACAAGTTCATATATTATATGACCTATACAAAGAAGCACAGAAAAAAAACAAACAGGCGTCCGCCCTCTCTAAAGCATGAATTACGATATAAAAGACATCACTTTGCTGCTCAATGGGCTAGAGGATAGTGATGAAAGGCTGATTGACAGTATCTATCCGCTGGTCTACGAACACCTGCGCAATGAGGCGCACCTCCAGCTGCGTCGTGACCGGGCCCATCATACCCTGCAGACCACCGCCCTGGTTCATGAAGCGTATCTGAAAATGGTGGATCAGGACAAATCGACCTATCAGAACCGCGCTCACTTTCTGGCCATTGCTGCCCTTTCCATGAGAAGGATCCTGATCAGCTACGCCCGTAAAAGGAACGCGGATAAACGGGGCGGAAAGGAACCGGTTCTCACTTTCACCGACGGAATGACACCCTTTGATACACGTTTGTCGGAGATGGTGGATCTGGATGAAGCCCTGAACAGGCTGGAGGTCATGGATGAACGCCAGGCCAGAATAGTGCAGTACCGGTTCTTCGGCGGAATGAATTACAAGGAAATAGCCGGCGTCATCGGCGGAACCGAGCATTCTGTGCGCTACGACTGGCGCGTGGCCCGGGCTTGGCTGAAACGGGAGATAGGTTGATTGCCATGAACTCTGAACAATGGAATAAAGTTCAAGCACTTTTTAAAGAGGTTATTGATCTGGATGCTGATTCGCGGACTACCCGCATGGAACAGATCAAAACAGACGATCCCGTACTCTTTGAGGAGGTATGGTCCCTGCTAGCGGCCGATTCGATGCAAACTTCCATACTTGACGGTTTTGCCATTGAGCAGGTGGATCTCTCCGAGCTGGTGCCACTCGATGGCGTGCAGATTGGCCCGTTCCGGATCGAAAAACAGATCGGTTCCGGCGGCATGGGCAATGTGTACCTTGCGCATCGGACTCAGGGTGGATTTGAGCAGACTGTTGCGCTGAAACTCATCAAATATGGAATGGGTACGGATCCGGCCATCAGTCGATTTCTGGTTGAGCGCAGTATTCTCGCCCGTCTTCAGCACCCGCACATTGCCAGACTGATTGACGGTGGTATCACCGATGAAGACCGGCCCTGGTTCGCGATGGAGTATGTGGAGGGGATACCCATCAGCCATTACTGCAGAGAAAAGAATGCCACGTTGCGTGAAAGGTTAGATCTTTTTTTAATGATTACTTCGGCGGTTCAGTACGCTCACAAGAACCTGGTCGTACACGGAGATCTGAAACCCGATAATATTCTTGTTAGCATGCAAGATGATAAACCCACTATAAAATTACTCGACTTCGGGGTGGCCAGGCTTATTGAGGTTGGTAAAGAAGATGCAAAAACCCTCCACGCCTTTACAGCCGAATATGCCAGTCCCGAACAACTCGGCGGACAACCTGTTACTACCGTCTCCGATATCTATTCCATCGGAGTGATCCTTTACGAACTTTTCACAGGCACCCGTCCATACAGAAGAAATGATCAGTCACTACAAGAGTTTCTCAACAATATCAGCCAATCACCGCCTGTATTGCCCAGTAAATCAAGCAATGAGGATGCTCAAGCCACCTACCAAAAAGATCTTACGGGAGACCTGGACAACATCTGTCTGAAAGCACTCTCTGCAGATCCCGAACAGCGGTATGAAACCGCTGAACAGATAGCGGATGATATTCGCAGCTATCTGAATTATCTGCCCGTCAGCGCCACATACGGTTCCCGTATGTATCGGACCGGAAAATTTATAAAACGCCACAAAGCAGGAACTGTGGCTGTTACCGGAATATTAATCGTGTTGATTGCAGGCATACTGGCTTTTGCCTGGCAGTACAACGTTGCTTCACAAGAGCGCGACCGCGCACAAAAAGAAGCGGAGACCTCCCGGCAGGTAGCTTCTTTCCTGCAGGGACTGTTTGAAGTCAGCGACCCGGCGATATCCAGGGGCGATACCCTGACCGCGTTCACCATGCTTGAGCGGGGTGCCGAACAAATAGAATCTGAGCTTGCAGGCAATCCCGAATTACTCGTCGAGATGCTTGATCTTCTCGGGGATGTCTATATCAGCTTGTGGGATTTTCGTAAAGCTGAAGAGATGTTCTCCAGATCTGAGGGTTATAAACGCCAAATCTATCCGGAAGATCACCTTTCCTTCAGTGTCAATTACCATTATATGGGGAATATTCATATACAGAATGGGAATTTCGAAGCTGCCGATTCCAGTATTTCGGCCGC
>SKYW01000177.1 GCA_007127695.1 Balneolales bacterium
GGAAGGGAGCGGAGAGAGAGGGATTCGAACCCTCGGTACCCGGTTAGGGCACACTCGCTTTCCAGGCGAGCCCGTTCGACCACTCCGGCATCTCTCCGTATCGTGTCAGCCTTGGTTAAACAGGGTTGCTAATATATGACAATTAGCTGGCCCTAGCAACACGAATCAGTGAATTGTCTGCACCCGGGTGGATACCGGCCATTTGCCATCACGAAGATGATAAACCGGAACCGAACGCTTTTCAGCTGCCAAAGGTAAACCGATGACGGGCCGTTGACCGCACAGGCCGGCCTTGATATATGGCCGGATGAAAAAGCCACTGTTCGGCGGCCCGAAGCGTAATCTCGCGAAACCCGTATCCCGTTTCACTTACCGTCTCGAAACGACCAGTTTCGCGGTTGTACATCCGCAGCTCTTCGATAGTCGCCTCCTCCACCTCGCCGTTTTCAGATACAATGTACCGGACAATGACTTCGACCTGTACACCATCCCTCCGGGCCTGCGCTGGTGTCACAGGTTCAACGATCCGCCTGACATTGGGCGGCCGGTCCGGCTGTTCCACAATCTCACCGGGACCCTCCGGCAGCGGTATGGGCCCAAAATCAGTCCCCGTATCCTCGGCGGCTATCTCCAGGTCGAACTCCACGTCCACAACCTCTTCATCGGGGACCGTGACCTCCGGACGCGGGACCAGCGGTGCCACACGTTCTATCGCTGCCTGTTGCCTGGTTTCAATGAACTCGGGCATCAGTATCCGATCTTCATTAAACGGATCGATCACCAGCCGGTGGTCACCATCGCCAACCGGCCAGTATCGAAAGAGCATGATAAACAGGATAAGACAGCAGATAACGGCAATCTGAATCCTGAAAAAATAGGCGCTTTCCCGTCTTTCTATAAAATCCCAATGCCTCACAATAACTTGTTTCTGTAAGCCGGAGGCCCTTGTGTCTGATCAGCGCCCGACCTGTTTATTTTTTTCGTAGGACTGCAAAGCCGCACGGATGAATCCGTCGTGTGCTTCCAGCTGCTTTTCCGCTTCTTCACGACTCACTTTTGCCAGTCCCATGAGCAGCGCAACCTTGACCTTGCCGCCGGATTCCATCATCAGGCGTGATGCTTCATCATAATCGACATCAGTGAACATGGTGATGATGCGCCGTGAGCGTTCCACTAGTTTCTTGTTGGTCAGCATCAGATCCACCATCACGTTTTCATACACCTTCCCAAGGCGTACCATGGCACCGGTGGATATCATGTTGCAGACCATTTTCTGAGCCGTGGCACTTTTGAGCCTGGTGCTGCCCATGATCACTTCCGGTCCCACCGGGACATCGATCATGACATCGGCCTTCAGCTCCAGTTTCACGCGTTCGGCAGAGACGCAACAGACCATGATGGTCCGTGCACCACGCCGCTTGGCTTCCTCCAGTGTTCCGAGGACGTAAGGAGTGCGCCCACTGGCTGCCAATCCGCAAACGACATCTTTTTCGCTAACGTTCAGATGCGCAATATCTTTTTCCCCATGTTCCGGCAGATCCTCCGACCCTTCCTGGGCCACGAACATGGCCTCCCGTCCGCCTGCGATCAGTCCTATTACCTGATCCGGCCTGGTACCGAACGTTGGCGGACATTCGGCCGCATCCAGTACTCCAAGCCGGCCGCTGGTGCCGGCACCCGTGTAGATCAAACGTCCCCCCTGAGCCAATGCCTCATGGGCATAGGTGACGGCCTGCGCAATCTGCTCTTTTCTGGAACTCACATATTCGGCGACCAGCTTGTCCTGCTCGTTCATCAGACGAACGATCTCGAGCGGATCGGCCAGGTCAATATGCATGGTTTCAGGATTCTTCTGCTCAGTTTCCAGCTTCTTGAGCTGATTGTATAATTCTTGCTTGTCAGACAAAATGAATACTCCTCTTTTTTCGTGATTTCCGGTAACTTGTAAAATATTTGTGTCCCATCAAGGAAATATACGCAAGTTGTGTGAAGCTGTCTTTAAAAAACTGATTTGGGACTAGCGGCGGTATTTGCGGCGCGACCACCACTGTGTTCCTGTACGGCCGCTCCCCGAACTGTCCCGGCTGCTGTTTCTTCCGGATGTGACTTGCAGGCCGGGTTCGCCTTCCGTCGATCCATGTGTATTGCCGGTGTGGCCGTGTACCGGATTCCAGGAGTTGCCGCCGTGGTTGTTTTCATTGTGCAGTAAACCGGCAATGATGGCGACGGGATGCGACAATGTTTCGTTTTGCAGTTTTGTCCCCGAAAAGTGCTCCGGGATAAAATGCGTGTGGTAGCGGCCTTCCCTGAATACCGGGTGCTCCATTACATACCGGCAGAAAGGAATGGTGGTCGGACATCCGGTGAGTACGGTTTCGTCGAGTGCATGGATCATCCGTGCAATGGCTTGCGTTCGGTTGTTTCCGTAAACGACAAGTTTGGCCAGCAACGGATCGTATTCGGTTGTAATCTGCTGTCCCGGACGGATTCCCTCATCCATGCGGATATTGGCGCCTGCAGCCGGCCGCCACGTCTGCACGGTCCCGGTTGCCGGGAGAAACTGTTCCAGGGGATTCTCAGCGCAGATCCGGCATTCAATGGCATGGCCTTGCCGTTTTATCTGATGCTGTTTCCAGGGCAGGGGATGACCTTCGGCCACCCGGATCTGGAGTGCTACCAGATCGATGCCGGTGATCATTTCTGTGACGGGATGTTCCACCTGAAGGCGGGTATTCATCTCCAGAAAATAAAACCGGCGGTCACGGTCCACCAGGAACTCTACCGTGCCGGCACCTGTGTATCCGCAGCTTCCTGCTGCACGTAGTGCCGCATCGCCCATTTCGGAACGAAGCGCATCGTCAAGAAACGGGCTGGGCGACTCCTCAATGAGCTTCTGGTGGCGCCGCTGAATGGAGCATTCCCGTTCAAAGAGGTGTACCATGTTGCCGTGGCGGTCGGCAAAAATCTGAAATTCCACGTGGCGCGGCTCATCCAGATATTTTTCCAGGTAAATCCGATCGTCGCCAAAGGCGCTGGCCGATTCTGACCGGGCAGTTTTCAACGCCCCCGGCAGTTCCTTTTCGGTCTGCACCATGCGCATCCCCTTGCCGCCGCCACCGGCCGCAGCCTTGACCAGAACCGGAAAACCGATTTCCCGGGCTATTTCCAGCGCTTCCTTGTCTGTTGTGACCGATGAGCGCGGTCCCGGCGGGACAGGCACCCCGGCCTTATCCATAAGTTCGCGGGCGCGGGTCTTGTCCCCCATTTGCCGTATGGCGTGCGGATCGGGACCGATAAAGACGATCTGCTCCTTCGCGCACGCCTCGGCGAACGCTGCATTTTCACTGAGAAATCCGTAACCGGGATGGATAGCGTCCGCCTGGCGCTCCCTTGCGACCTGGAGGATCTGCGCAATATTCAAATAGGTTTGAGATACCGATTTTCCTTCCAGCAGCACCGTCTCGTCGGCATAGAGGGTGTGGGGACTATGTTTGTCTGATTCCGAACAGACCGCTACGGTCTGCAGTCCCAGTTCCCTGCAGGTCCGCATAACCCGCAAGGCAATTTCACCGCGGTTGGCGATGAGTATTTTACGGAACATGGCGCTGCAGCATATCCCCCCGGATCTCCCAGGGATGGTCTCCGGTTTCTATCCAGTAATCAAAAATATGTTCGATCGCCTTGGCCCTGAGTATGTCGCTGAGCATGTAATTCACTTCCAGGTGCGGATCGTCAGGTGTAACCACAAGTCGGATGTCCGTGTTGTTGATGTCATCGAGCAGACTCTGGTCATCCAGATTGGGAAGGTATTCCAGCGGGTTGTTGTAATAGACGTTGTCATCAAAGTAGTCATCCATCAACGGGCGGATTTGGAATCTGCCTCCGATGGATATGGCTTTCTGGATCTGGCTCGGGTATTTAAGCAGCAGATTGACCGCATGGTAGCCGCCCATGCCAACTCCTGCTGTCATGATGAACAGGTTTCCCGAAGTTTTTCTGATGAAAGGCAGCACTTCGTCAATAACATAGCTTTCAAACTGGCGGTGCCGGGTGATCCGCAGTCGCGGCGTCGTCCCGGTATTGAAAAAACTCTGCTTGTCGATAGAGTCGATGCAGTATATCCGGTTATGGCCATTTTCGATCTGGAAAGAAAGCGCATCAATAAGTCCGTTTTTCTCCCACTGGATCCTATTTTCACCGTTATCCGGAAAAGCAAGGAGCGGGGTGCCTTCGGTTCCGTATACCGTAATGGTGGTCTTTCTTCCCAGACTGGGACTTTGCCAGCTGTGATTCGTCTTTTCCATCGCAGAGGGATTTGAAAAAAGTGACGTGTTTCTGAGTCTGTTCGGCTGATGGAAAGCTAAAGGATAGCCGGATATTTTAAAAACTTTTTCCGGTGGTGATTTTCATGATGACCGTACCGTGTGCCACCAGACACGGGGAAGTATGGCCATCTTCCTTGTTAATGAAAGGTAAGCGCGACGGGTAAACACTTCGTGACCATTTGCTTCGATTTGATCGAGGATTCTTGCATAATTGTGACGGGCAAGTCGGACAGGAACCTGGCTGTCGGACGTCAGCATCGGGATGCCATTGTCGGCACTGTCATAGTAGCTGCGGGCGCGGTCGATCTGAAAACGCATCAATTCATGGAATTCGTCAGACATCCGGTGGCCAAAGAGGTCATCCTCCGAAACGCCAAATCGGCGGAGGTCCTCGGCGGGCAGGTAGATGCGGTCACGCAACAGGTCCTCGCCAACATCGCGGAGAATGTTCGTGAGCTGCATGGCAATTCCAAGGTCCACGGCGTGCTTCAGGGCTGTCTTGTCATCGTATCCGAAAACCTCACTGATCATGAGACCAACAACCGATGCCACCTTGTAGGAGTAATCGTACAGCTCTTCAAACGTCTCGTACCGGTTTTTTGTCAGATCCATGGCAACCCCATCGATCAATTCAAAAGGAAGGGTGATTGCAATATGATGGCGGCGGAGCACGTCCGAAAAGGCCAACAGGATCGGGTTGTCGGACGGCTCACCCTCGTAGGTGTGCCGCAGCTTTTCTTTCCACTCTGAAAGCGTCTGTTCCACCTCCTGCAGTTTGACCGGGTTCTCCGCTACCAGGTCCTCGGCTTCATCCACAAGGTTGTCCAGAAAACGGCAAAGCCCGTAAATGGCAAAAATGCTGCGCTGTTTGTGATGCGGGAGGAAGCGGGTTGCCAGATAAAACGTTTTTGCATACTTACGGGTAATATTGCGGCAGTGTACATACGCATCGCGCAATTCCGGCTCTGTGACCTCTTCAATCACTCCCCTGTGCAGAGAGGTTCGTTCGTAAACCGATCTTATGGACCAGGA
>SKYW01000126.1 GCA_007127695.1 Balneolales bacterium
CATAACAAGAAAATGGACCTGCCCTACGAAGTTTTCAAATTCGACTGATCCCAACGTCATGGCACAAAAAATCACCATATCGCCGGTAACGCGCGTGGAGGGACACGGAAAGGTGACCATCCACCTGAACGATGAAGGGGAAGTGATCCAGAGCCGGCTCCACATCGTGGAATTCCGGGGTTTCGAGCGGTTTGTACAGAACCGGCCTTACTGGGAGATGCCGGTCCTCGTCCAGCGGCTCTGCGGCATCTGTCCGGTCAGCCACCATCTTGCGGCAGCGAAGGCCGTCGATGTCATCGTCGGGGCCGGAACGGGCGAGGGGCTCACGCCCACCGCAGAGAAAATCCGCCGCCTGATGCACTATGGACAGATCCTGCAATCCCATGCGCTCCATTTCTTCCACCTGGCATCGCCCGACCTGCTGTTCGGGGTGGATGCGGATCCCGCCCAACGCAACGTAATCGCCCTGGCCCGGACGCCCGAGTACCGGGATCTCGCCGTCCAGGGTGTGATGATGCGCAAATTCGGACAGGAAATCATCAAGGCCACGGCGGGCAAGAAGATACACGGCACCGGGGCCATACCGGGGGGCGTCAATAAATCCCTCACCGAACAGGAGCGTGACCTTTTCCTGAAAGGGGAGGATCCGCTTAATGCCGACGCCATGATCGAATGGGCGGAAGCGGCCATCGCCCTGTTCCGGGATTTCCACAAGAAAAACCAGGAGATGGTGGATGAGTTTTCGCGTTTTCCGTCCAACCATCTCAGCCTGGTCGGCAAGGATGGGGCCCTCGACCTGTACCATGGCAAACTTCGTGCAGTGGACGCGGAGGGTAAGAAGATCCTGCACGACATCGACTATCAGGAATACCTGGATTATATCGGCGAGGAGGTGCGCTCCTGGAGTTACATGAAATTCCCCTTCCTCACCGAACTCGGCAAACAGGAAGGATGGTACCGCGTGGGTCCGCTTGCACGGCTCAACACCTGCGAGCACATCCCCACACCCCGGGCGCAGGAGGCCTTTGAGACGTACAAATCCTACACCGATGGCCGGCCGAACGACATGTGCATGCACACGCACTGGGCACGTCTCATCGAAACCCTGTTCGCGGCCGAATCCATCAAGCTTCTACTGGAAGATCCCGACATCCTGAAGGATGACCTGATCACCAAAGGGAAGCGGCACCCCGAAGGAATAGGTCTGCTGGAAGCGCCGCGCGGCACGCTGTTCCACCACTACCGGGTCAGCGAGCAGGACCAGATCACCATGGCCAACCTGATCGTATCCACCACCAATAACAACCAGCCGATGAACGAGGCGGTGGCGCAGGTGGCCCGGAAACAGATGACCGGACAGAAAACCATCACCGAGCCCATGATGAACGCGGTGGAGATGGCGATCCGGGCGTACGATCCCTGCCTGAGCTGTGCCACGCACGCCATCGGACGTATGCCGCTGGAGATCACGATCTATGACCGTCACGGACACCTGATCGACCGGAAATCCCGATGAGCCGGAACATCGTAATTGTGTTGCATTTGCACAGCAAAATTGGTGATCTTCTTGAAACCCAGAATCGGGATCTCAACAAGACTTATGGCGGATAACAGGCGAATGCTGATTTACGGCTACGGCAATCCGGGCCGGCAGGACGATGGGCTGGGGAAGGCCCTGATCGAACTCGCCGAGGAATGGGTGCAAAAAGAAGATCTCGAAAACATATCATTTGATGTGGGTTATCAGCTTTTGGTAGAGGATGTTACGCTCATTGAAAATAAGGATCTGATTATTTTTGTGGATGCCAGCATGGATGAGCGTATTGTCGACTTTGACCTGGCTGCCGTGGAGGCCGATGACAAGGAAACGTTCACGATGCATCAGGTTTCGCCGGGATTCATCCTGGCGTTATACGAAACGCTGTATGGTCCCGCTCCGCCGTCCTATCTGCTGCAGATCAGGGGTTATGAGTGGGAGATGGAGGAGTCACTGAGTCCGGGTGCGGAGGAAAATCTTCAGAAGGCATGGAAGGCCTTGCGGCAGATCCTCAGGGACCCTGATCGGTTGGACGTGCTCTCCGGCCGCACGGCCGCTTCGACAGAAAAGGGATTAAAAAATGGACCTGGAAACGGGTCAAAGTCATAATGACGGGAGGATGAAATGGAACTGAAAACACGTTACATGGGGCTTGAATTGAAGAACCCGCTGGTGGTAAGTTCGTCGCCCCTGAGCATGGACATGGAGAATTTGCGTGCCTGCGAGGCCCACGGAGCTGGTGCGGTGGTTCTGCGATCGCTGTATGAGGAGCAGATCGTCAACGAGCTGGAGGGCCGGTTGGATGAGGAGGATATGTATCACTGGTATCCCGAGGCGGCGGAACATGTCAAGAAAATCTCCAGGGGACAGACCCTGCGTCCGTACCTGAGCTACATCGAAAAGGCTCGCAACGAAGTGTCGTTTCCGGTGATAGCGAGCATAAACTGCTTCACTCCGGGCAACTGGACTTCGTTTGCCGAGGAAGTGCAGAAAGCGGGGGCGCACGCCCTGGAGCTCAATGTGGCAACCCATCTGCCGGGCGCCGGGGAGGAACCAGTGGCGCTGGAACCGGAAAAGAACATACGAGCCATCATCACGGAGGTGAAAAAACGTGTGGACATTCCGGTCTCTGTGAAGATAGGGCCCTATTTTACCAATATGATCGGTGCAGCCAAGGGTATGGAGCAGGCCGGCGCCGATGCGCTGGTAATCTTCAACCGGTACTACCGGCCGGATATTGATATTGAGCAGCTCGAGGTGACATCCGAAAACTACCTGAGTTCACCGAGAGAGATGTCGCAGTCGCTCCGGTGGGTGGGTGTGCTGTCGAAGCATGTCTCCCGCGACCTGGCGGCAAATACAGGTGTGCACGACTACGAAGGGGTGGTAAAACAGCTTCTGGCCGGTGCCACAGTGACGCAGTTCTGCTCGGTTCTTTACATTCAGGGACTCGGATACATCGCCAATATGCTGGAAGACCTCAAATGGTGGATGAAGCAGAAGCGGTTTGCCTCCGTGGACGATTTCCGGGGGATGATCGTGGACGACAAGATCAATTCGGAGAAGTTCGAGCAGATCCATTTCCTCCGCAAGAACGCGCGGATGTTCGACAAGGATTGAATTTACCGGGCTTGCGATGCGGGCGGGCATGGCAGCAGAGGGAATCCGGCCAGCTCAACCGGCTCAACCGGCAGTTTTCGATCGGTCAATCAGTCTGTTTGCGGTTTGTGCAGCTTTTTCAGCCAGTCAAACCATGCCTCCATGCCGTCGCCCTTGGTCGCGGATGTCTCCAGGAACGCCATGTTCGGCTGGATCCTGCGCGCGTATTCCTTGGTTTTCTCGACATCAAACTCCACGTACGGCAACAGATCGATCTTGTTGATGATGCACAGGTCGGAGTTGCGGAAGATGGTCGGATACTTGATGGGCTTGTCATCGCCCTCGGTCACGCTGATCACGACGACGCGTTTGGCCTCGCCGAGATCGAACAGGGCCGGACACACCAGGTTGCCAACGTTTTCGATGAGCAACAGGGAGTCGGGGTCGGGAGAAAGCTGCTTGAGGGCGCTGTTGACCATCACCGAATCCAGATGGCAGCCGCTTCCGGTATTGATCTGGATGACCGGTGCCCCGGTGGCGTCAATGCGCTCGGCGTCGTTCATGGTCTGCTGATCGCCCTCGATCACGAAAAACGGGAGCTCCTCCTTGAGCGCCGTGATGGTCTTTTCAAGCAGGGTGGTCTTGCCCGCTCCGGGGGAGCTGACAAAATTGAGCGCCGTGATGTTCTTCGCCTCAAAATATCCCCGGTTGCGCTCGGCCAGCATGTTGTTGTGGGAGAGGATGTCCTGCTCCAGCTGGATTTCCCGGCTTTTCCCGTGGTCATGGTGATGGTGTCCGTGATCATGGCTTTGCGGATGGGAATGGCCGTCACCAGGATCATGCGAATGATCATGCGCATGCCCGTGTCCGTGCGAATGTCCGTGATGTTGATGACTGTGATCGTGCCCGTGACTGTGATCATGGCCGTGACTTTGCGCATGCGAATGCCCATGGTGGTGATTCCCATGACCGTGCCCGTGGTTGTGGGGCTGTGTGTGTTCCTGGTCACTTCCCGGCCGACGGATGGTTACCACGCCATCGGGATCGCTGCATCCGCAAGTTCCGCACATAACGACACCTCTGTGAGATGATTAAAATCGATGAGATAAAAGGAGAAAAAATATGGTTTTGTTTCCGGACCGATAACGCCGCCCGGGACTTTCAAGGTAATCATTCCGGGGCTCATTCTCAATCCGGCCCGGTCCGGTATCCGGCACAGACATCACCCATTACTCAACTTTGAGCGACCGCACCTTAAGCTCCTGGCCCCGTGTGATCTGCAGATCCAGCGAAGCACATTTCGGGCATTCCTCAAAGTAGTCCCTCACCTCAAACTCCGCACCGCACTGCCGGCACTGCGCCTGCGCTTTCACCGGGTGGATGGCGACCTGCGCCTCACTGAGGATCGTGTCCCTGACCGCCACTTCCATGGCAAACTCCAGCGCCTCCACGATCACACCCGACAGTGAGCCCACCTCGATATTCAGGTCCGTTACGCGCGTTGCGCCGGCCTTCCGGGCTTCGGTCGAAGCGATATCCACAATGTTCAGGGCAATAGAGAGTTCGTGCATGGGTAGTGTCCAGTTCATCCATCCGAAATCCGGATCCCGTGTCCGTCCAGCACGCGGTACGGTTTTTCGGCACATTTCAGGCAGAATTTCAGGGTGTCCGCCGCTGTCGCGGGTGTGTCCGTGTTTCCTGTGGATGCGTCCCCGCCATCCACCATACGGGTAGCCATCACGCTGTCGCCGCACTTCGCACAGACACCGCTCTCGTGCGACGGTGCATAATCCGGCAGATCCACCCGGACCCGCTGCACGTCGAACATGCGGTCGAAATCCAGGTTCAGGGTTCCGAAGGAGCGCTCCACGCCGCTTTTTCGGAATGCGGCCACGGAGGCCTCGTCGCGCACCTGCTCCTTGACCACGCGCCGGTAGTGGCGGTCGAACTCGGGGAAGGCCTCGCGGACGTAGGCAGGTGATTCGTGGCGTGAGATGACGCGCACCCCGTTGCCGTCGCGCCGGGTCAGGGTGAACGCCGTCTTGCCGAGATCCTCGAAAATCAGGCTGTTATTGCCGAAAGAGCACCCGGTGACCAGCTGCACCCCGTCGGCGAAGCAGTTGTTCGTCTCGACGATCGCCAGCAGGTCTTCGAGCCCGTCGG
>SKYW01000229.1 GCA_007127695.1 Balneolales bacterium
GCAGAAGCGTCAAAGCTTACCTGATGATGTCCGGCGGGAAGTGACTCACCAGAGACCAGTGTGGCCACTTCACGTCCGAGCGTGTCGAAAAGTCTGACGGTTACGGCGTGGTCCGAGGGCAAATCAAAAGAAATAACGGTTGTCGGGTTAAAAGGGTTCGGATAGTTCTGATGGACCGTAAAACGATCCGGCATCTCGGAGAGTTCGGTTTCGGAACTGACGACGATTTCATCCTCACCGCCGGCCTGCTTGTAGCGAGCCGCAAACTCCTGGATATACAGGTTGGCAATGCGCGGATCGGTTATGATGATGGTATTTTCGTCGTTGACCTGGTTGGCTGCGCCCGACCAGTTGTGGGAACCGGTGATCACCGTGCCATTCCATGACGATCCCTCACCATCAACGATGGCATATTTGTGGTGCAACAGGCCGAAGTCCCTCTGTGGGAACTCAATGAAATCACCCCATGATGCGAGATTGTCAAATTGACTGCCGGTGACGCCGATATTCCCGATCACTCCACGCACGGCCAGGCCGGCATCATGACGGTTGCGAAGCGCATTGGTAATGTTGAACCGGGTGATGAGCATGGTCCCGACATTCACACTGTGTTGTGCATTGCTGATGGCTTCCACAATGGCGTTTTCCGTGCCTCCCTGCGGACTGAAGTGCAACCGGACATGGCTGTCCCCGATCCAGTACAACATTGGATTCACTATCTGTTTGTTTTCACCGAAACGTGCATTTCCAGCATTGGGTGTGGTGGTTGTGCTGCCCCACATCTGGTCGAACTCACGAGTGTAGCCTCCAGCTATGGCCACATCCTGAAACTCGATCATATTCTGGTACTGATCCTCGGATCCCTGGTCCGTTGCGTTCCAGGAGCTGGTTATGAGCCAGACATCGTCCGGATCACCGCCTTTGTAGTCGATAACAGCGAATTTGTTGTGGTGGATACCGCTCCTGCCGCTGTTCTGGCTGCCGAAGTTGCTGAGAATGAACGGGACTCCGTTGGCTTGCAGCTCCGTCTCAACGGCCGCGGTGCTGGTGGTGTGGTCCAGGATTGCCCGGACTTCCACGCCACGGTTGTGGGCCTGCCCAAGAAAATTGGCAATTTGAGCTCCCACACTGCCGCTGGTGCTGTAAAATGCGATATCAATGGAGTGCTGCGCCTCGAAAATCCGTCGGATATAATGGTCTGGAAAACTGAAGTTGGCCGTGGCCTGCTCGTCCAGCGCCAGGGTGTGATCCACACTCTTGTTGAAATAGACGTTGATCTCCTGGGTAGCTTCCAGTGGAGATGTGGTGGTCACAAAATAGGGGTTGGTGCGGCTGGTATCCGTTCCGGCCGCCGAGCGCAGCTGCACATTGTAGATGGTGGCGGCATCCAGATCCTCCAGGAGCAGACTGTGCTCCTCCTTGGGATCGGCATCCTCAATACAACCAAGTTCGAATGCCGCAGTGAGGCCGTAGCATAATTCGGTAGTTCCCGGACGGTCGGTTTCCCACTGGAAGGCAATACTGCTCGGCGTGGCGGCTGTTTCAAATGGAGCGGCGGTGAGGAAGAGCGGTGCGTCACCTATCTGGATAATGTCAGCCCGTGAGCGGGGGAATACCTGGATGAACTGCCGGAACCTGCTCGCGGCACCGACGATGTTGACCGGCACGTTGGGAATGGCTACACCGGGAAGATCCGTGAATTCCGATATCCGGATTTCTGATGTGACCACGCCATCAGTGATGTCGTAGTTGGTCTGTCCCGCAAAGGTTCCCGATCCTTCAATAAGAACGCTGTCGAGTTGCACCAGCTGTCCTTCATAATTCCCGGTTTCCAGATTGGCCAGGGAGATGACCAGCGGTTCAATATGCCGGTTGGCCTCCGGATAGACCTCGAATTCAACGGTTTCCATTACACCGTCGACAGGTGCGATCTGAAGCAGGTCGTTGAAGGTAGTCAAGGCGCCGGTTACGACAATCGAGTCGCCATGAGCCACGCCCAGGGTAAAGCCCACTTCTTCGTCGCGCATCAGGGGGCCATAGTAGGCGGCAATACCGGCAGTTTCATCCTGGAAATAGATAGGCCCGGAGAGTTCATCGGCGACGGTGACCCATCCGGCAACGGTAACCACGGTTCCAAGTGGCAGATCCCTTGCATCGGCAATGGGTATGGGCTGGTCAGATGGAAGTCCGCGTCCGGTCAGCGACAGGGTGAACGTTTCCTGCTGGGGATCGTTGGTTTCAACGGAGAACCCGGCCTCGTACACACCAAGCGTTTCCGGAGCAAATGTAAGTGTCAGCGCGACAGACTCGCCATAGGCAAGCGCACCGCTGGCCTCACCCTCAAGGCGGAATGCCATGCTCCCGGTAACCGCTGCATCGGAATAAAAGAGCGTGTCCTGGCCGGTATTGGTAAGCGTCAGGTTTTTGATGGCTTCCGAGCCGGTCAGGACCGATCCGAAGTCAAGTGTGCTTGCTTCTTCCCTGATCGCCCCTTCCACTTCAGCCCGCAGCCGCGGGTCCTCGGAAATATCCTCAAATGCCGTCACTTCGAAGTTGTCGATGCTGATACGGTTTCCAGCCGTTCTGATAATGCGAAAGCGGATATCTCCGTCCAGATTGACCGCTATGGAGGCTTGTTCAAGGTCATCTTCGGGCGAAGTCAATTCGGGGCCAACGTTGTTCCAAATGCTGCCGCCATTTTGGGAATACTGAAGCTGGATTTTGCCTCCCGTATCACCGGAAAAACCGGCATTGGCGTGGTAGAACCTCACATCACCTGCTCCGGAAATATCGAATTCCATGGCAATGAACCCATTGCGGAGACGCACGGATTGAGAGCCGATGCGCTTGTCGCCGCCATCACGTCCTATCAGTGCATCATCAAACATCCACGGTCCGGATTGCAGGTTGACTACGGCCGCTGCGTATCCTCCCTTGCTGCCATCCTCAAAATCCTCGAACAGTTGTCCGAAGGCGGTCAGGGGGGAGAAGGAGATAAACAGGAATAAAACAAGAAAAGGAATTCGGTAGGAGACGTGCTTCATGATGGTATGTCGGTTTGATTATGAAAGGCCGCAGCGGTAATCTTCGCTAAGGATTGTGAGAGCTGCTTCAGAAGAATTGCGATAAGTAACAATTGTGGTATCAGCTATGGATAACCTGTAGTGTGCTATATAAGAAAGACTGTTAAAATAGAGATTACGCGGCAGAGCTGAAATTATTTTTTTCATCGCTTTATGAGCATGGAAGCGCTTTGCAAGTCTGGGTTTTTTTTAGGATATTTAGGGTTATAGCAATCTTATGTTCGCCGATTCCTCCGCCGGCTTGGCGGATGCTGCTACAGGTTCATAACACACCCGGCTTTGTGCATCTGAATGTTATGTTACCGATGTGTGAAATTCTGCAAAAACAGACAAGGTGATTTTTTTTTCGTTCTCAAAAGGTCTAATTTTACTCGCAATTCAATCTCTGCGAATGAGCACGCCCGCTGTCATCACAGGATATAGCAATCGACCCGTTCAAGTACTTTAAAAAACAACGAAGACAAGATCAGTATTCCCTAAATGAGTTATCGTTACGCTCTACCCACCATCTCCATTGCCCTGATCCTTACGGCATGGATGGCATCTGCCACCGTATCTCAAGCACAACATCAATTCGAGCGCAGGGCTGTAGAAGTCAGCAATCTCGGTCTTTCCATCACGAACGCCGGTACTCTTGGCCGCCCCAATGTGCGGCTCCAGCCCATCGGTCTTCCGAGCATGGAGTTTCCCAGAGGCACCGGAACCGAACACCTGTTTGAAGCCGGACTCTGGGTAGGCGCCCGGGTAGGCGGGGCAACGCTTGTCTCTACAGCTGCCGTCACAGACCCCGGAGGTTATTCCACCGGAAAAGCCGGCTATGAATTTACCAACGACGGCAGGCTCATCGAAGAACGGTCCACGTTCCCCGACTCCGATGTTTTCAGTCCGCGCGCCGTCAGCCACCAGGATCTGATCGCGCACTTCACCGACCGCAACACCGTGGTCAACAACATTCCCATATCCGGACATGATCAGCCGCTTTTTGCCGATGTCCGGATGGAGAGTTACAACTGGAACTTCGGTTTTGCAGAAGGGCTCAGCATTCTTCGCTATGACATCACCAATAACAGTGAGGATGTCTGGGAGGATGTGTACGTAGCCATGTATTCGGATATGGTCGTGCGTAACGTCAACACCACAACCGAAACCGGATCGGACTTCTTCAACAAGGGTGGATTCGGTTATCTGGATGAAACTGGCCGTGACGACAACGGGGAAAACCTGTATGCCCTGTATGCATTTGACGTCGGATCCAATGACGACCCCAGTTTCAATACCTACGCCGCCTCTGTCATACTGGGTTCGGAATACCGCGGAATCGAATTCCATCCCCGCTATGCCGATCTCTATCAGGACGAATTGTCCGAGACTGGCCTGGTTCCCCCGATGGTTCAGCCTGCGTTCTGGCAATTTTCAGCCGGATCCGGAATCTTTTTGCGTCCAACAGACGATGTAGACCGCTACGGAAGGATGGCCAATCTTTGGCCGCTGGATCAATGGAGAGAAGATCTTCGTACCGACGGTATCAATGCTGACGGCAACTACATTCAGCTACATTCTATCGGACCCTTTCCCCAGGTGGAACCTGGTGAGACCATTACGGTGTACATGGCCATGGTGGCCGCCCCGAAACCTGATGAATACCAGGGCCTGGAAGGAAAGCGCACGGATAATGCCGACAGCAGGGTCCATCTTGTGGAACAGGTCGACTGGGCATTCCGGATTTTTGAAGGCCAGTACGACACACTGTCACGTGAGCGTGAAAGATATCTTGTGCCCGAGCCACCGGATGTGCCCCGCATCCGCGTAGAACTGGAGGAGGGAGCTGCCATTGTCTATTGGGACCGCAGGGCCGAGGAAACGGTCGACCCCATCTCGGGCGAGAAGGATTTTGCAGGCTACCGCATCTATCGCTCCAGGCTGGGTGATGATCTGCGGGGAACACTCACGGACAGACAGCTGATCCGCGAGTTCGACACCAGGGATTCTCCCATCGGATACAATACGGGCTTTGACGAAGTACTCATTCCCGATGGTCCAAGGACGTTTCCGGGAGATGATACCGAATACTGGTACCGGTATCGCATAGAAGGAATGCTCAGCGGCTGGCAGTACAGCTTTTCGGTTACCGCGTTCGACTGGGGCGGAGAAGGGGTTGGGTCCCTGGAAACCAGTCAGACCGCCAATGCCGTAAATGTTTTTCC
>SKYW01000231.1 GCA_007127695.1 Balneolales bacterium
CCAGATCCGGCAGCTCTGCGGGCTCATCATCCGGGATCTCCTCCTCCGGAAAGAAGTCGTCCAGGTTCGTGGTCCCGTCGCGATACACGATGTAACTGAACTCCGGACGGTCTATCTGCAGCCGGTGGACGCTGATCTCGCCCCTGATAAGCGGCATGAGGTTCACCGACACCATCACGCGCTCCACACTGGCCAGCTTGTCCTCCCGCGGATCGGGAACATCCACCCCTTCAATGATCAGACCAAACCGGGGAAACGTCCGGAAAAGGCTGTATGAAAGACGCTCGATCTGCACATCACGCCCGGTGGCGTCCTGCACAGCCGGCAGCACATGGGAGCGCAGCCGCTCGTCGGTCAGGTAGAGTGAGAGCCCGCCAATAAGGATAAGCAGGATCAATACAATGATTCCGAGTGCCAGAGCCAGTTTTTTCATCTGTCTGTTCCTTTAGGTAAAAAGTTTGAGAGCCCGTTTCCACCGCACGGCATATCTGTCGGAAAACAGCCATCCGTTCTTCACTGTTTCCTTATCCAAAGATAGGAAAATCACTTCTGGAAACCCACACTGCTCCTGTACCCGGACACCTTAGTCGCAGCTGCAATCCTTCGAAATCAGGTTGCGGGCCTTCAGGAATTCGCAGAGCAGCTCGCACAGGTCGGGCTTGCCGATCTCCTGGAGTTCGTACCCGACTTTCACCACCGGCTGATCGATGGATATCACCCGTGTCAGGTCGATCGGCGTACCGATGACCACGGTGTCGCAATCGGTGGCTCGTATGGTCGCCTCCAGGTCTTTGATTTGCTGCTCGCCGTACCCCATGGCCGGCAGAAGGGCACCGGTTTCCGGATAGGTCTGGAAAGTCTCCTTGATTTTCCCGACGACAAACGGACGCGGATCGATGAACTCCGACGCCCCGAATTTCTGTGCGGCGACCGTCCCGGCACCCAGGGTCATCTGTCCGTGGGTCAGTGTGGGGCCGTCTTCGACCACCAGCACCCGCTTCCCGCGGATGCGTTCGGGATGGTCAACGGTCAGCGGGGAAGCCGCATCCACCACCCGCGCGCCCGGATTCACCTTGAGGATGTTTTTCCGGAGCTGATGGAGCTGTTCGGGGCCGGAGGTGTCGATCTTGTTGATCACCACAATGTCGGCCATCCGGAGGGTGGTCTCCCCCGGGTAATAGCTCAGTTCGTGTCCAACCCGGTGCGGATCGACCACGGTGATCATGAGATCGGGCTTGTAGAACGGGAAGTCGTTGTTCCCGCCATCCCAGACGATCACGTCCGCTTCCTTTTCCGCCTCGCGCAGGATGGCCTCGTAATCCACCCCGGCATAGATCACATTCCCGCGGACCACATGCGGTTCGTACTCCTCCATCTCCTCGATGGTGCAATGGTGATCGTGCAGGTCGTCAATGGTCGCAAACCGCTGCACTTTCTGTGCGGTGAGGTCCCCGTAGGGCATGGGATGACGGATGGCCGCCACTTTCAGGCCCATATCCATCAGCAGTTCAATAATCCGTCGGGATGTCTGGCTCTTGCCGCACCCGGTCCGCACCGCACCTACGGCAATGACCGGCTTGTTGCTTTCGATCATGGAGTGCCCGGGTCCGATGAGCAGAAAATCGGCGCCGGCGACATTGACCACCGACGCTACGTTCATCACCTCCTGATAGGATATGTCGCTGTAGGAAAAAGCGCAGACATCCACATCCAGATCACGGATAAGCGCGGGCAGGTCGGACTGGGCACGGATCGGGATGCCGTCAGGGTAAAGCGGTCCGGCCAGTTCGGGTGGGTACTGCCGCCCGTCGATGTCCGGGATCTGCGAGGCCGTGAACGCCACCACATCGAAGTCCTGGTTGTCGCGGTAACAGATATTGAAATTGTGAAAATCGCGGCCGGCTGCGCCGATGATGATGACATTTTTTCTGCTGGATTTCATGCTCACTCCTTTTTATAAATGCGATGAATACGAGGATCGGTGTGGTTCAACCGTCCGGATACAGGTCCGGGTGGATGCGATTGAAGCACAGCGGGGAAAATAATGGTTCGGGAAGATGGAATTCTTCCGGCCACAAGTTACATCTTACCATTACATGAGGCAAGAAAAAGCGCTTACAGACTGGCGAACTGTCCCCTCACAGCCGGCCAAACCACCGGGGTGTTCCAACCGCTGATTCACCCGGGTGCACCGACCGCTGTGACAGCCGCCCATCCGCCTTATCCCCGATACAAAAATCCCGATACTATCTCAATGGATGTTTCAATTTGCTCCGGGGTGCCGTATGTTACTCCAAGCTTTGCGTCTGCCGGGATCCGCTTGCGAGATATCGATCGACGGCAAGGGTATTATCGACATTATTTCTTTCCTTCACACCAAGCGAGTTGCATATGAAACCTCCAAAACGTCGCTCCTGGGCAGAGCCCTACAAGATCAAAATGGTGGAACCCGTGAAGATGACCACGCGGGAAGACCGTCAGAAATCCATTGAAGAAGCCGGCTACAATACTTTTTTACTGCGATCCGATGATGTGTACATCGACCTGCTGACCGACAGCGGCACCTCGGCCATGAGCGACCGCCAGTGGGCCGGAATGATGCTCGGCGACGAGGCCTACGCCGGAAGCCGCAACTACTACCACCTCGAGGAGTCCGTGCGCACCCATTACGGTTACAAATACCTGGTGCCGACCCACCAGGGCCGCGCCGCGGAGCACCTTATCTCCAGGATCATGATCAGGGAGGGCGACGTGGTCCCCGGAAACATGTATTTCACTACCACGCGCCTGCACCAGGAGCTGGCCGGCGGCACTTTTGCCGATGTGATCATTGACGAGGCGCACGATCCCGAGGATGAGCACCCGTTCAAGGGCAACGTCGACCTGAACAAGCTGGAGGACCTGATCAAAAAACACGGGGCAGAACGCATCCCCTACGTAAGCATCGCCACTTCGGTGAACATGGCGGGCGGACAGCCCATATCCCTGGAAAACCTGCGCCAGGTGCGCGAACTGACGCAAAAGCACGGCATCCCCATCATCCACGATATGACCCGTGTCGCCGAAAACGCCTACTTCATCAAAATGAAGGAGCCGGGTTACAGTGACACGTCCATTGCAGATATCGTCAGGGAAATCTGCGACCTGACCGATGGCGCTACCATGAGCGCCAAAAAGGATGCGCTGGTCAACATCGGCGGCTTCCTGGCCATCAATGACTATGAGATCTTCGAAGAAGCCCGCAACCTGGTGGTCGTCTACGAAGGGCTGCACACCTATGGCGGCCTGGCCGGACGTGATATGGAGGCCATGGCCCTCGGTATCGCCGAATCGGTAGAGGAAGACCACATCCGCGCCCGGGTGGGACAGGTTCAGTATCTCGGCGACAAACTGATCAACTGGGATATCCCGGTCGTGCGTCCCATCGGCAGCCATGGCGTTTTCCTGGACGCGCGCAAGATCCTCCCGCACATTCCGCAGGATGCTTTCCCGGCGCAGACGCTGGCCGCCGAGCTGTACCTGGATGCCGGCGTACGCTCCATGGAACGCGGTGTGGTCTCGGCCGGACGCAATCCCGAGACCGGCGACCACAACTACCCAAAACTGGAACTGGTGCGGCTGACCATCCCGCGGCGTGTGTACACCCAGGCCCATATGGATGTGGTTGCCGAATCCGTGGCCGAAGTCCACGAAAACAGGAAAAAGATCAACGGGCTCAAAATGGTCTACGAGCCGAAGTACCTGCGGTTCTTCCAGGCGCGTTTCGAGCCTCTGTGAGAATTATTCGTCGTCCGGACGCATAAGCGTGCGGCGCAGTTCGGTGATCAGCATCAGTGCCTCAATGGGGGTGATGCGGTTCGGATCCACACTCTCCAGCTTGTTACGGATCGTCTCCAGGTTGGGATCGATCTCAGCCTGGAAGAGGGACATCTGCGCAATGATTCCCTGCCTCTCCGTCTGCCGGAGCGCCTCACGCGCCGCCGCCTTTTTGCGCGCCGCGCCGGACGCTTCCCCGCCCCGGCCTTCTTTTCCTTTCCTACCCTCGTTGATTTCGTTGCTACCATTGCCGTCCATGGAGCCCTTGCCGCCATCCCCGGCCTCGCCGCCCTTTTCGATGGTGCCCGACGAGCGGGTCACATCCAGGCTGTGCGACTCCAGGTTGCCCAGGATCTCCTTGGCGCGCAAGATCAGCAGCTGCGGAAGCCCCGCCATGGCCGCCACCTGGATGCCGTAGCTGTGGTCGGCGCCGCCCCGAACAAGCTTGCGCAGAAAGATGATCCGGCCCTTGTGCTCCCTGACCAGGATGTTGTAGTTGACGATCCGTTCGTAGAGATTCTCGAGCTCGTTCAGTTCATGATAGTGCGTGGCAAACAGCGTTTTGGCCGCCACCGAGTGCTGGTTGTGCAGGTATTCGGCCAGCGACCATGCGATGCTCAGGCCGTCAAACGTACTGGTCCCGCGACCGATCTCATCCAACAGTATCAGGGAGCGCGGACTGGCATTGTTCAGGATGTTGGCCGCCTCGTTCATCTCCACCAGGAAAGTGCTCTCACCGGCCGCCAGATTGTCCGACGCCCCCACGCGGGTGAAAATCTTGTCGACCACGCTGATCTTTGCCTCCTTCGCCGGCACGAACGAGCCGACCTGCGCCAGCAGCACGATAAGCCCGGTCTGCCGGAGGATGATGCTCTTACCGGCCATATTCGGTCCGGTAATGATCAGGATCTGGTCCGATTCGCTGTCGATCGTGACGTCGTTGGGGATGAACGGCTCGCCCTGCGGCAGGAACCGCTCCACGACAGGATGTCGTCCGCCCCGGATCTCAATGGCCGTGCCATCGTTCACCGACGGTTTGACGTAGTTGTAGCGGTAGGCCACCTCGGCCAGGCTTTGCAGGCAGTCGAGCTGCGCCAGTGCATCCGCATTCCTCTGGACGGGTTCGGCGTGCTCCGCAACCGCATCCAGCAGTTCCAGGAACAGCTCCTGCTCCATAACCTGGCTGCGTTCCTCCGAGGAGAGGATCTTCTCTTCTATCTCCTTCAGCTCGGGGGTGATGTAGCGCTCGGCGTTGACCAGTGTCTGCTTGCGGATGAAATCGTCGGGCACCTTGTCCTTGTGCGCGTTGGTGACCTCGATGTAGTAACCGAAGACGCGGTTGTATCCGAGCTTGAGGGATGGGATCCGCGTGCGGTCAACAAGGTCTTTCTGGATGCGCGCGATGTATTCCTTGCCGTTCCGGGCGATATCGCGGATCTCATCCAGTTCGTCGGAGTAACCGTCGCGGATGATGCCGCCGTCGCGGATACCCGCCGGGGGATCGTCCACCAGTGCGGCACCGATACGGTCCTGCAGTTCGGGCAGCAGCGTAAGCTGTTCGCCGATTTGTTTGAGCAGCGACTCCTCCGCATCGGAAAGCAGCTTGCGCAGTGCCGGGATCCGGTTCAGGGAATCGTTGAGCTGACTGAGCTCGCGTGCATTGGCCCGTTTCACGCATATGCGCGATACCAGGCGTTCGAGGTCGCCGATCTCCCTGAGGATTTCGCGCAGCTGCTGGCGCAGGTCGTGCCGGATATGCAGCACTTCCACGGCCTGCAGGCGGTTCCGTATTTCCTCAAGATCCTTCAGCGGACGCATAAGCCACTTGCGCAGCAACCGTCCGCCCATGGCCGTGCCGGTCTCATCCAGGATGGATATGAGCGTGCCCTCGGTGCCACCCTGCTGCATGCTGGTGATCAGCTCCAGGTTCCGCTTTGTGGATGCGTCCAGCATCATGTACCCGGTGTTGTCAAACCCGCTGAGAATGCGCAGATGTCCGAGTGACGCCCGCTGGTTTTCCCTGACGTAGTGCAGGAGCGCGCCGGCGGCGACGTGGGCCGTTTCCAGCTCATCGACACCGAATCCCTTGAGTGAATGGGTGCCGAAATGTTCCAGCAGCACATCATATCCGTAACGGCCTTCGTAGATCCAGTCGTCCTGCCAGGTGACGACGTACTGCGACAGCCAATCGGGTACCGGGGATTTGAGTTTCTTGCTGACCAGGATCTCGGCGGGGGCCAGCGAGGCCAGTACCTCCCGCAACTCCTTCAGCGGCAGTTCGGAGACAGAAAATTCACCGGTGGAAATATCGGCGAAGGCGAGTCCGTACAACTTCTGACCCGGATGGACTGCCGCGACATAGTTGTTGCGATTGCGGTCGAGCACCTTGTCGGACAGTGTCACTCCCGGTGTCACTACCTCGGTGATCTCGCGGTTGACCAGCTTGCGGCCGGCCGCCTTGGCCTGAGCCGGATCCTCGGATTGATCGCACACTGCCACGCGAAATCCCTTTTTCACCAGCTTCGGCAGGTAACTGTCCAGCGCATGGTAGGGAAAACCGGCCAGCGGGGTCTGGTCGCCTGCATTATTGCGGCGGGTGAGCGTGATCCCGAGCTCCCGGCTGATGGTGATCGCGTCATCGGAAAACGTCTCGTAAAAATCACCGACGCGGAACAGCAGAAGCGTACCGGGATGCTTTTCCTTTATATCCTGGTACTGGCGCATCAGGGGCGTCGTTTCTTTCCTGCCGGTTGCGGTGCTCGATTTTGCCATGCGGACCTTTTATTTTATAGTCTTGAAAAATAGGATAACTGCATGACAAGGTAAATTGACAGTTGTCAAAAGATTTGAAAAGGAGTCGCCTTTTTGGGACTTTTCCACCAGCGTTAACCGTCATTTTGAAAAATCACGTCAGGTACTGCCGCCGGCAGATATCATCTCATGTACACCAAGCTGCCCAAATCTTTTTATCTGGATGATAATGTGGTCTCACGCGCCAGGGCGCTCCTGGGCTGCCGGTTGTGGACGCGCATCAACGGCGAAGTGACAGCAGGGGTCATCGTGGAGACCGAGGCGTACGACGGACTGACCGACCGGGCATCCCATGCTTACGGGGGAAGGCGCACGCGGCGCACGGAGGTTTTTTACCGGTCCGGCGGCATCGCTTATACCTATCTGTGCTACGGAATCCACACCCTTTTCAATGTGATCACCGGGCCGGAGCAGGTTCCGCAGGCGGTACTGATCAGGGCCGTAGCGCCCTGCAAGGGACTGGACACTATTCTGGCACGGAGAAAACAGACGCAGGTTCAGCGCAATACGGCAGGCGGACCCGGACTCGTGAGCCAGGCACTTGGCATTACCACATCCCTTAACGGAATGGATTTGTCCGGCAATACGGTCTGGCTGACCTCAGGGGCCGGGGATGAGAAACCGGCGGAATCGGACATCCTGGCGTCGCCTCGCATAGGAATTGATTATGCGGGCAATGACGCACTGCTCCCCTGGCGTTTTCGAGTCAGGCATTCACCTTTTACAAGTCCGGCCAAATGAGGGCTACCTGTCCGGCCGGATAAGGGTACCGGACCCGCCGGATACAGTTGAAGGTCCCCGGCCGGTCGTGAGTTGCAGACCCCCGGCCGGAAAGGGTACCAGCGCTGCCCTACTGCTGCTCCTGCATCTGGGCTTCCATGATCATCTGCTGCATTTTCTGCTGCAGCCCTGCGTCACTCTGGACAGCCATGAAAATCTCCTGGAACCGTTCCAGCTCAAGCCCTTGGTCCTCAATGGCGGCAATCAGATGTGATTCCATGCTTTGCTCAATTTCACCGATCTGTGTCGAGGCTACCTCGAATTTCTCCACCTCGGACTCTGAAACCTCCATTTCATCAGCGGACTGTCCCATTTGCAATCCCTGCAGAATTTTGTTGTAGGTTTCCACTTCCAGTCCTTCATCCTCAACAATGGCAATCATTTCCATCTGGGCTTCGGTCTGGATTTGCTGGGCTTTCATGGATGCGTCAACAAAGGTCTTCAGTTCCTCGTCGGTCACTTCCGGGATATCCTGCGGCGGGGCCGGCTGCTCAAACTGCGCCTGCACCGAAGCAGCTCCAAAAAGGAAGATTACCGCTGCCATACATGCTGTCATTACAAAATACTTCATATTTTTCCTCAAACGTTATTTTTAGAAATGCATATAAAACTCATATAACCCGTAAAACATATAATTATTTTGGAAAAATCACGAATTTAATGCAGAATCATCTTTTAAACACACAAATGCTTTTCTGTCAAACATTTACACTATAAATACCATGAAGAAAAGAAAAAACAGATCAGGCTCACTGGTGGTTCGGCTCGGTGCCGTGATGGTAATCCTTGCGGCTGCCTATTTTGCAATTGTGCTTCTTATGGCAGAACCGGATTACGAGCCGGCCCATAGTGAAACCTATCCCCCACTGCCGGCCATGATGCATCAGGACCGGCCTGTCATAGAGTCCATTGTGCCGTGGCACCGGATCAACAATCTGGATGTTGAAGAAATCAACCAGCGTCTGCCCGATCCGTTCGAAGTGCTGGTACTGGGCGAAGACATCACCGCCAACGGATCCGACAACTATGTGGTCATTCACACCGATGCGGATCTTCCTGATTTGCATCCGATCCTGCGCGACGCCGGGTACACGCATGTATTCCGGGACCTTGCCGTGTACGAACTGGTGGATGACACGCTGCATCCGATACTTCACATCGACCAGGAAGCGATACGCGACGGATACGGACGCCGGCTCATCGACCAGGTGCCGGCCGCCAACGGATATGCCCTGGTGATGGAACCCTACAAAAATGACGCACTTTATGACGCACCCGTCACGCTTCTGGAAATTGTGATGCTCAGCGATCGGGGCAGGGAGGCCAGTGACGATATCGTTATTTACTGGGACCCATCCGAAGCCGCTTTCAAAGCCACCAACACCTTTGGCGCACCATGATTTGTGATCCTTTCAGATCATCTGGCTCCGATCCGGCAATACAACAAGCCGGCCGTACCAGGCGGTCCGGCCGATCATTGCATGTCACCCCAATTCCACCCGATCTGCAATCATTTTTTTACAGTGGGCGGGATATTGTTTATTTTTGGGTTCGGCTGGCACTTTTGACATCTATCACCCATTATCACTGAATTATGAACAAGCATCGGATAATCGCCATATCGATACTGATACTTGCAGCAGTTTTTCTGCGATTCCTCCCCCATCCCCCCAATTTTACTCCCATAGCCGCCCTGGCACTATTTTCCGGTGTGATCTTTCGTGACCGCGTCATGGCGCTGGCGTTACCGCTTGGGGTGATGCTTGTTTCCGACCTGTTTCTGGGTTGGCACAACACGATTTTGTATGTCTACGGCGCCTTTGCCCTGATGGTATTCCTGGGCCGTTCCCTGAAGAATCATGTCCGTGTCGGGTATATTGCCGGAGGCGGTATCACCGGGTCCATCCTATTCTTCATCATCACCAATTTCGGTGTATGGATGTCGGGTACCATGTATCCACCGACCTGGGAGGGACTCACCGCAGCCTACATCGCCGCAGTGCCCTTTCTTCACAACATGATCCTTGGCACGCTGTTCTACAGCGCCGTTTTCTTTGGTGCTTTTCACGTTGCAGAGCGCATGATACCATCCATCCGTGAGGAAGCCGGACATATCCGGGCCTGAAATCTGCTGCTGGATTGAAAATGGAACAAACACCCCGGAAAGCCGTCATCATCGGCGCCAGCTCGGGCATCGGTGCCGCCCTGGCCGAGGAACTCTCCAGGCGCGGATACGTACTGGGACTGGCTGCTCGCAGGACCGAACTGATGGAAAATGAGCTGCAGCCGAAACTCACATCGCCATCCTATGCCACGTTCATGGATCTCATGGACATCGAATCCTCCATAGAGGCGCTGCATGACCTGATCGGGCGGATGGAGGGCATCGATCTGCTGGTGATCAACTCAGGGATATCCGGCAGTTCGCCGGTTATGGAACGGGAGGCGACCGAAAATCTGATCCGCATCAATGTGCTCGGGTTCGCCGGCATGCTGCACGAAGCCTACCGCATCTTCCAGAAGCAGGGGCACGGACATATTGTCGGAATCTCTTCCATCGCGGCGCTGCTCCCCCATCCCAACGGATCGGCCTACAACGCATCCAAGGCATTTGTTTCCAACTATCTGGACAGTATCCGGCTGCGCATCAGGCGGCGCGGAGAGAACATCTCGGTCACCGACGTACTCCCTGGATATGTGCTCACCCCCATGACCGAAGAGAACAAACGCATGTTCTGGGTCGCCAACGTGGAAAAAGCCGCCCGACAGATTGCGGACGACATCGAGAAAAAGAGGGCCGTAAGCTATATATCCCGGCGCTGGCGGCTGGTCGCCTGGCTCCTGTCACTAATGCCCCGGGGCGTCCTGAACAGAATTCTGTAACTGCATTATCCGGATGTAATAACTCTTTCCCCGGTTCCTGCTTTACTATCCGCCCTTATTTCGTATTTTTACATCCGTCACCTGCTCGTGTTGTCAGTATGATGAATGGCACCCCAGTCCATGTTATTCCGGCACACCCGACACGGCAGTCAAGGATCGTAATTCAGGTGATGCCCACTGATACCCGGGACTCTAAAACGAGGCACAGGCATGATCAATACAGAGCTCATAAAACCGGAAATCTCAGAGCTGATCGAGCAGCAAAAATGGACAGAACTCCGTGAATCCATCGAAGACTGGCCTATTCCCGAGATTGCCGATCTCATGGAGACGCTCGACAAGCGCGACCGTGTAGTTTTTTTCCGGATATTGCCGCGGGAGATCAGTACCGACACCTTCTCACATTTTGAGCCTGAGCAGCAAAATGCGCTGCTGCTTGAAATGACCGACGACGAGACCCGGCAGCTGCTCGCCAATCTGGCGCCGGATGACCGCACCGCCCTTCTGGACGAGCTTCCGGGACAGGTGACACAGCAACTGTTGAACCTGCTCAGCCCGCAGGATCTCAAAGAGGCCCGCAGCCTGCTCGGTTACCCTGAGGAGAGCGTCGGACGCCTCATGACCCCGGATTACCTGGCCGTCAGACCGCACTGGACCATCGGACAGGCGCTGGACCACATCCGCAAAATGGGGCGACAGAGCGAGACGATCAACATGATCTATGTCACCGATCCGGCATGGAAATTGCTGGATGCCCTGGAACTTCCGCTCTTCATCCTCTCGGATCCCGAGTTGAAGGTTTCGGATATCATGGATGATTCCTATATCGCCGTAACTGCATTCGACGACCGGGAGGAGGCGGTCCAGGTTGTCCAGAAATATGACAAAACGGTACTGCCGGTCGTTGATTCAGACGGGATCCTTCTCGGAATTGTCACCATTGACGACCTTATCGACGTTGCGGAAGAAGAGGCCACCGAAGACTTTCACAAAACAGCCGCCGTTGCGCCGCTGCGGACCAGCTACCGTGAAGCCTCCATTTTTTCCCTGTTCAGCAAGCGGGTTTCGTGGCTTGTCGTGCTTGTCTTTGTGAATCTCATTTCTTCCGGCATTATCGAAGCGTATGAACAGGTACTTGCTTCCGCCATAGCGCTCTCCTTTTTCATTCCGCTGCTCATAGGCAGCGGCGGTAATACCGGAGCCCAGTCAGCAACTCTGATGGTTCGTGCCATCGCAACAGGCGACCTGCAGTTGAGTCAGTGGTTCCGTGCTGTTGGCAAGGAGATTTTTGTAGGTATAATTCTTGGTATTGCCATGGGTATCACCAGCTGGGTTCTGGGGGTGTACCGCGGCGGTCCGGAAATCGGAATAGTCGTAGGCCTCTCAATGATAGCTATCGTTCTTGCTGCAAATATCATTGGCACTATTCTGCCATTTCTGTTGACACGCTTTAATATTGATCCGGCCGTGGCAAGCAGCCCGCTGGTCACTACGATCGTAGATGCCGTCGGCCTTATCATTTACTTCAGCATTGCCAGCGTTGTGATCGGCGTAACCATGTGATCCCCGGCGGCACAAGCCGGCACCTGTCCATCAGTGTGCTTGCCGTCGCTTTCAGGATGGCCCCAGGGCTACCGTCGCAATAACGGTTTCATCATCGGCCTTCGACTTCACTGTCGTTCAGGTAGTTGGCAACCACTCCGAGCAGATCCTGCTTCTTGTACGGTTTGGACATGTAGGCGGAAAAACCCTGGGAAAGATAGTAGTCGGCATCCCCCCTCAGGGCATGCGCGGTGAGGGCTATGACCGGCAAAGATCTGAAAGAAGAATTTTTGCGGATGGACTTGAGGGTCTTTACACCATCCATGCCCGCACCCAGGCTGATATCCAGCAGAATCAGGTCGAATTTTACTTTTTTTATCTCGTCCAGCGCTTTTTCCCCGGAATCGACGATAAGAACATCATACAGCGTACCCAGGTAGACCTTGGCGACTTCCGAACTGTCGAAGTCGTCCTCCACGATCAGAATGCGCGCAACATCCCCAGATTTTTTTCCTGCCGGCTGGTGGATTTTGGCATCGGGCTGCTCCCGTACCGGTCCGTCCGAGGACTTCAGCGGTATGCGGAGCGTGAAGGTGGATCCTTCCCCTTTCTTGCTTTGCACCGAGATGGAGCCCCCGAGGATCTTGGCCAGTTTCCGGCTGATGGTCAGCCCCAGGCCTGTTCCTTCGTATTTGCGGGAGTAACCGGAGCTCTCCTGCTGGAACTCGTCAAAGACCCGCGGCAGAAATTCTGTGGAGATGCCGATGCCCGTGTCCCTGACATGCACCAGCACCCACTCGTCGAGCAGATCACGTTCGGTGGTTACAGACACTTCCACGTATCCGGCGTCGGTGTACTTGATCGCATTGGAGAGCAGGTTGTAGAGGATGCGTCCAAACAGCTGGCGGTCCACATCCACGAACAACTCCTCAATAACACTCTTCACCTCCAGACCAAGGTCCTTGTGCCTGGCCGGACGCGCATGCAGGTTCACGTTGCGCCTGACTTCGTCAATGATATTGGTCGGTTCCGGCTGGACCCGCACCTTGTCGGCCTCCAGCTTGACCAGGTCCAGAACCGACTCGATCGTCTCCATGAGCCGCTGTCCGCTGGCAGAAATCCTTACAGCCATGTCACGGTCTTCCCCTTCCGGCAGTTCCGACTCCAGTATGCTTGCAAAACCCAGTATGCCCGTAAGCGGCGTGCGCATCTCGTGGCTCATATTGGCCAGCAGCGCGGTCTTCACCCGGCTCATGGCTTCAGCGGATTCCTTGGCACGGATCAGTTCCTCCTGGAACCGTTTCCGGTCGGAGATATCGCGCGAGTTGATGACAACGCCGGAAATAGTCGGTTCCCCCGTCAAATTGGTACCGATAGACTCCAGCTGGATCCACTTTCCATTCTTATGCAGGAAGCGACATTCCAGCACCATTTCTTCATCCGACTGCTCCACCATTTTCCGGAACGAGTTGCGCGCCTCGGTCATGTCCTCATTGTGGATGAAATCGAAGGTCGATTTTCCCCGCAGCTCATCCTCGTGGTACCCGAGGGTTTTCTGTATTGAAGGAGCCACATAGACAAACTTCCCGTCGCTATCCAGTATTGTGATCACATCCGAACTTTTCTGGATCAGTGTCCGGAACCGTTTCTCGCTGCTTCGAAGCAGCTCCTCCGCGCGTGCCCTGACCATATAGGCCGACACCAGCTCCACCATCAGTGAGAGCGAATGCACCTCCAGCTCCGGGAATTTCCCCCTGCTTTGCGGCCAGAAGATGTTCACGGCACCCACATAACCGGTTTCCCTGGACTGGAACGGGAATATGGCCACGGAACCGACCCCGCCATCCGCCATCATCTCACGCTCGTCGGCAGCCGCATCGGGCAGCATGCCGACCTCGGCGAATAGCAGCGGCTCTCCGGATGCAGCCTTATCCTTCCACCAGCTCCCGCAAAGATGGGTGCAGGATTCATTGTTCTGCCCTGATGAGTCTTTAGCGGGGCACACCCACGAAATCCGCTCCTCCCTGCCCTCCGAGCCGCTATTCCCGGATGGGTATATGCACAGGCACGCCCTGGTGGCCTGTACCGACTCCGCTATCTGGCCGAGGACAGCGGATATGTCGGGCGGATCCTCCTGCATGAGCCGGGTCCGGATCCCGTTGATCACACTCTCGAACTCCTTGCGGATACGAGTAGTTTGGGCATGCTTGCGCTCCCTGCGCATATCCCTCAGCACGGCCACAACGCCGGCCGGTTTGGCATTGTCACCGCGAATGGCCGCAAGCGAACCGTTGACCGGGATGTGTTCGCCATCCTTTCCTGCAACCAGGCAGTCTTCCGGCAGGTACCATCGCTCCGACTGCTCCATCAGCTCTTCCCCGGGCCATGCCACGGGAAGGCTGTCCTGCTCGCTGACCAGACGCATCACATCCTGCAGGTTTTTACCCGGAAGTTCATCGGTTTCCACACCCAGGAGCGTTTCGGCTACCGGATTCGCATACGTTATGGTCAGATCGCGGTTGGTGGCAATAACCGCATCCCCAATATTTTTCAGTGTCGTGGATAGCAGCCGCTCGCTCCTGTTGATCTCGAGCTGTTTTTCGTGCTTGTAGAGCGCCATCTCGATGGCCGAGCGTATCTCATTTTCGCTGAATGGCTTGTGGATATACCCATAGGGACCGGTAGCCTTGGCCCGGTCAATCGTATGCAGATCGGAATGGGCCGTGACATAGACAACCGGGATAATATGCTTTTTCAGGATCTCCCTGGCGGCCTCGATACCGTCCATCTGGCTGCCGAGGTGAATATCCATCAGTATCAGGTCCGGCTGCTCCTCAAGTGCTATCCGTATGGCGTCCGCAGCATTTCCTGCCGGGCCGACCGCAGTGTAGTTCATTCGCTCAAGGCCTGCGCAAATACTATGGGCCACAATCATTTCGTCTTCTACTACCAGAATTCTCTTTTTGTCTGGCATGAACTTGTTGTAATGGGAAAATGTGTGTATTGTAAATAGGTGTTAGCCGTCAATATACGCCATTTTGCAACACCCTGAAATCATATTTGAAACAAGCGGGAAGATGTTACGTATCCGTTTTGAGTACGCGATCCGGACCTCCAGGAGGTTGAGAACATCTTTGTTGATTATACCCGTGTATCGATCCGTCGACCTGATCACATCACCCAATCACCAGTTACGTGGCTGACTCACCCCGAAAATACAGCTGGCTGCTCGTCCCTGCATTTGCAGGGTTGCTGCTTTTTCTGCTGCTCATGCCCTGGTCGCATCCGCCGGCCGATCTGACCGGTCTGGCCGAAACGGAAGAGGTGATCAGGGAGTCGCGCCGGTTTCTCGAAAAATCGGGCATCGATCCCGGAGAGCTGAAGCCGTTTGTCGTATTTCGTACCGATGACGAGCTGCTGGACCGCCAGGTGGCGTATTTCGGCAAAAAAAAATTGTCCGAATTCATCCGCAACGGATTCCTGCGGTTCATCCCCTCCTATTACTGGCAGGTCAACTGGATCGACACCGGAGATCATGAAGATGTCGCCATAACCATGGAAAGCTACCGGCAGCCTTTTGGAGCCACCGTATTCCGAACGGTGCACGCCCCCGACGCCGCACTTATCCGCTTTCATACGGAAAACCGGAGCGGCACTGCCTTCCGTCTGCCGGACCGCCAGCCGTCCATCTCCCTCCCGGAAAACCCGGAATACCAGGATCTGAAACCAGTACTGCGGGGTTCGGTTTGGAACAACTACCTGATGAGCGTGGACTCCACCTACTACTCCGAACAGTACGAAGAGCGCCTCATCAACGCCGTTCTCGTACCGCCGGCCCAGATATTTGAACATGCCACCCGGGTGACCGTCACCCTGAATGCGGACGGACAGCTGCACCAGATCAGTCAGCGAGTGACTATCGGCGGACAACCCGTCACCGAAGCCGGCTCACCCGATGACTTCGTCCGGGTGATCTTCTTCATCCTTGCCGTGCTTCTTCTGATCACGCTCTTTGTAAGGCGGATATTTCACCGTCTGGTGGATGTGCACAGCGCCACTATTTACGGATCCATTGCAGCCATCCTGTTTCTGCTGCACATCCTTCTCATACTGTTCCAAAGCTCCGCTTTTTCCTTCATCGACCAGCAGCTTCTGCAGATCCTTGCCATGATGCTCATCATGGTCATTGTCTCCGTGTTTTTCGGAATTTTTATCTTCATGCTGACCGGTCTGGGAGAATCACTCAGCCGCGAAATATGGCCGGAGAAAATCACCAGCATCTCACTGCTGCGGCTGGGTTATCTCGACAGCAGTTTCCTGGGCAATTCCACGGCTTCCGGGGTTCTGGGTTCCTTCATCTACCTCGGACTTGCCGCACTCATGTACACCTTGTCCGACCACAGCTATCTCAATCCGCTGGATGGACAGGTTTTCTATGCCGAAAGCTACTTATTCCCCGTCTCGCAAATCATGGCACAAAGCCTGTTCTGGGCCATTCTCATCACCATCGGCGTCTTTTCATGCCTTTTGTCCTGGATCGGCATCAACTGGAAAAATGTTGTACTGCTCCTGCTGAGTGGCGGTATCGTATTCACCCTGCTTTCATCCCACCACGTCAGCACACCGGATTCCCTGCTTATTTTCGTATTCTGGCTTATTCCCGGCATTGCAGCCACCTGGTTTTTCCTGCGCCAGGATCTGCTTGCCCAACTTGTCGCCATTTTTGTATTCATCTCCCTGTGGACTACCGTGGATGGCAGGGTAATTACAGGTTCTCCTGATGCGTGGCTGGCCTGGTCGTTCGTCGGACTGGCCGGGCTCCTGTTAGCCGGCGGAATCGGGCTGGCAGAATACGGGAAGCGTTACGGTCACCTTCCGGAGCTCACGCCCGGGTATATCCTCGAGATCGCTCGGGAACAGCGGGTGGAAAGGGAGCTGGAGATCGCCCGACAGGTTCACCAGTCGTTCCTCCCCGTCGACCTTCCGAAACTGGAAGGAATGGAAGTGGCTGCCAGCTGTCATGCCGCATTTGACGTTGGCGGCGACTATTACGACGTGATCCCGATCGATGACCACCGCATGGCATTTGTCGTGGGCGATGTGAGCGGCAAGGGTATCCAGGCCGCGTTCTTCATGACCATGGTCAAGGGCATCTTCCAAAGCCTCGTGAAGGAAATACCCGAGCCGGTTCCGCTCCTTACCCGCATGAATCGCATCTTCTACGACAATGCCCGTCGCGGCAGCTTCATTTCCATCTGTTATGGCCTGCTGGATGTGCGGGATGCCTCACTCAGGTATGCCCGGGCCGGACACAATCCGGCGATACTCCTTCACAACCAGGAACAAAAAGCGGAATTGCTTCGCTCGGGTGGATTGGCTCTCGGTCTCACACGAAATGATGAGTTTGAGCAGAGCCTTTCGGAAGTGACCATCAAAATGAATCCTGAAGACACGCTCATATTCTACACCGACGGGGTAACGGAAGCGCTCAATCCATCCGGGGTAATGTATGGGGAAGACCGGCTGACCAGCGAAGCCTCAAAACATCACAAACTGTCCGCCCAGCAGATGCTCGATCAGCTTACTACGTCGGTAACCCGCTACGCCGCAAACGTCCCGCTGAATGACGACATGACCATGGTCGTGGTGCGCAAGGTGTGACCAATCCGGGAGAAAAACGGGCACGTCCTGTCTGCATACCGGCCAAGTAGTGCCAGCCGGATTGTGCCGG
>SKYW01000117.1 GCA_007127695.1 Balneolales bacterium
AGTTTTACCGACCTCGTAGAAATCATGACCATCCTTCGCAGGGAATGCCCCTGGGATCGTCAACAGACACATGAATCCATCAAGGACCTGATGGTAGAGGAAATTTACGAGGCTATTGAAGCAATCGACAACGATGACCCGGTCGAACTCAAAAAGGAACTGGGAGATCTTCTGCTTCACGTGGTATTTCACACCGAAATAGCCCGTGAGTCTGGACGCTTTGACATGGGCGATGTCATCTACGGGATTCAGGAGAAACTCATCCGCAGGCATCCCCATGTCTTCGCCGATACCCGCGCCGACGATTCTGCCACAGTTGTCCGCAACTGGGAAGATCTCAAGATGAAGGAGAAAGAACGAAGCTCGGTGCTCCAGGGAGTGCCGGATACGCTTCCCGCCCTTATAAAGGCGCAGCGCATGCAGGAAAAAGCCGCCGCCGTGGGATTTGACTGGCAGACCTGGGAAGAGGCCTGGCCCAAACTGACAGAGGAGATCGAAGAGTTCAGGAGAGCGGTAAAGAAAGGGGATGAAGATGAAAAGGCCGGGGAATTCGGCGATCTTCTATTTTCGATTGTGAATGTGGGACGACTTGCGGGGCTGAATTCCGAGGACTGCCTGCGCCTGACCAACCGAAAATTCAAGCAACGCTTCCAGTATATCGAAGAGGTGCTGAACAAACAGGGTAAGAACCTGAAAGATGCAACACTGGAAGAGATGGACGCCATCTGGGATGCCGCTAAAAAACATCTCGAGGGAGAGAGCAGAAGCTGATCCCGTACCGGTTATCCGTGACCCTGCGAGATTTCTCAAGATAAGGGATCTTTGCACAGGCCCGAATGCTCAATCGCCGGAGACAAACCGGTAAAGCTGCTGGTGCTTATCTCGCAACGTCTGCATTTCCTGCTTTTGAGCTGCAGGGAAAAGAATGTTATTGAGGATCAACCGGTATCCGGGACTGTTGGGGAAGAGCTCCAGCTCGGTCGGGGGATCACCAACGCGATGGGTGTAATCCTCCGGGTCGTGTCCGCCGTAAAACGTGAAAAATCCTTCTCCAAGATTCCCGTGAATGTACTTGGTCTCATTTCGTCCGGGTGTCTGTGCAAGGATCACCACATTGCTTTTGATGGTTTCCTTGCGGAACGCAGTGGTCTGGCCGTAAAAACCCTTGATGCTGCTGACATGGTTCTGTGTGAGCATGGTAGGAACCGGATCCCATTTTGCTGAAAAATTGAAGAGCGTGAAATAGTCCATCTCTTCGTCGACCTCAGCCATGCGCTGCTGCACGTCGAGTATATCAATATTGCCGTGACGGTATTCGGCCGGATCCAAAGTCACTTCAAAATCTGTAAATGCAAGTGTGTTTCTGAAATCCAGTTTTTCATTGGCATCCGGATCAGCAGGATCACCGTCGAACTGCGTTGGTACTATGTCGACCTCCATGGCGGCCAGCGCAATATCGAACGTGTCCGTACCCGAGCACATGGCAAACAGGAATCCACCCTCTTCAATGAATTCTTGAATGGTCCAGGCCACGGCCTTTTTCATATCAGAAACCTTTTCGAATCCCATTTCCGCAGCCATATCCTCCAGGTCACGCACCTGCCGGATATACCAGGGCTGATTACGGTAGGCGAACCAGAATTTCCCATGCTGCCCGGTGAAGTCTTCATGGTGCAGGTGCAGCCAGTCGAAATCCTCAAGAGCTCCCTGAAGCACCTCTTTGTTGTATATGGTCTCATAGGGAACTTCGGCGTAGGTCAGGGCAAGGGTCACGGCATCATCCCATGGCAGGGTATGATCCGGGGTGTAAACCGCGATTCTTGGCGCTTTTTCAAGTTCCACCACCGACATGTTTACATTCGGACGTTCTACTTCTTCAATGATCTGCCTGGCTCGGATAGCCGGAATCTGTTCCATGGAGACACCCCGGACCCGGCTCTGCCTCACCATGGTTTCGGTCTGTGGGGCGAGGAAACTGCCCCCGCGGTAATTCAGAAGCCACTTTCCGGTATGGCCATCCAGCAGATGCTGAAACATTACTCCGTAAGCTTTCAGATGGTTTCGCTGGCTGTCATCCATCGGAATCAGCACGTAGCCAGATTGGGCTTGTGCTGATGGCACGAACGCAAGCAGCATGACCGCAAGCAATGCTGCTACAGAAAACCGATTGCATAAGAAGGAACGGGAAAAAATTCTGGATACCATAAAATTGTCAGCATTTTTGGTGGATTCGTATTCGCATTGTCATTTACGTGGCGTTATTGCAGGAAAAATGTTACAACTCCCGCGCCTGCCGCTCCAGATCACGGATCCGGTTCCTGGCAATGTCAGAGTAATATCCTTCCGGATAGTTCAGGAGCAGCTCTTCATAGTACCCGGTGACCGCATCGGCGCTAAGCAGTATCGGGCCTGGACTTTCATCCCTTCCATAAAACCGCTCCTCCGCAGAAAGGGTGTAAGCCAGAAGTCCGGCCGGAACCACACCGTCAGCAGACCGGATGTCTTCCGTATCGCGTTGCTGCATGATGTAGACCACTTCCGCCAGCCGGGCGCGCTCCCACAGCAGGCGTTCACCGGCTGCCTGGCGCACGGATGGACGCCGGGTGTGCCGGTCCACCACTTGAAAAGCAATTTCGGGATGGATCCTGCGTAACGTCTGCGTGAGCAACAGCATTGTTTCGCCATGAAGCGGGTTGGCAGCCGGCTCATCGAGAACCGGCGCAAGCAGGTCGGCCGCCTCGGCATAGCGTCCGGTGTCATAGAGATAGCGGACCCGGGCAATGCGACGCAGCTCACTGTTTTCCCCGCCTTCCTCGTGCCCCTCCTGGATGATGAACCGTAATTGCAGGGCGTTGTTGGCGTACCATGAGTAATTCTGCCGCTCGAGTGACCGAAGCTGCAACCGCGCATAGGTAAAATCGCCGTTGTAAAAATCACCTAGTCCAAGATAATAGCGGCTCTTGTCGGCAATTTCCCCTCCGTCGGCAATCCGGTTGCTGCGGGTAAATGAAACCCTTGCCATGGAAAAGTTTCCGTCGAACAGCAAAAGCCGTCCCTCAACATAGTGAGCCAGTGCCATCTCGGAGTCGTTTCTTGCAATACGCTCCATTTTCTGATGGTACATCGCAGCTCTTTCCGGTTCTTTGAGATGGTCCAGTGCCAATTCTGACTGTATTGCCAGTATCTGCATCATTCGCTCATAGCGTGGAAATCGGCTTGTAAGCTGATCCACGGTGTCAAAAGCCTTTCGGTACAGGGAGTCGGCGGCACCGTCAAAATCCAGGTTGCGGTCTGTCAGATATCCGGCCCATTCCTGGTAGGTGCGGGAGAGCTCCTCACGGCTTCGGGCCTGGAGCGGATGCGCCTCAAGCTCCAGATAGTACCGGAAAGCCTGCTCGGAAAGCTCAAATTCACCCCGGCTCCGCAAATCCCGTCCCATGCGGAACATGGCGTGACGCTCATTGTTGCTGTGACGTTCCAGGGTGCGTGCCGCCGCCAGTGCCCGGCGGAAGAGCCCACGCTCCAGAGTGACCCAGACGAGAAAATCCCGGTAAGCAAGGTCGGCTTCGCTGCCGGGTGAAAGCTGGCCAAGGCGTTCCTCGGTCAGCAGGATGGTGGTGTCGTAAAGCCTTTGTTCATCGTAGTTCAAAAGCTGACGTTGAATCAGGCTCATGCGCCGGTTGTCGCGGCCGATAATATCTAGATATTCACTGATGGCTGATTCAAAATCGGCGATGGCGAGATAATTGTTGGCAATTTCGAAAGCAAAGAGATTGGCATCACCAAATTGCTCCCTTGCCGCGTCATAGACCCGGATAGCTTCCCGAAAAAGCCTCCGCTGGTTCATGGTTTCGGCCACGCGCCGGTAAACCTGGGCATTTTGCGTATACTGACGCAGTACGTGGTTCCATGCTTCCATGGCATCGTCGCGCCTGCCCGAGATGTCGTAAATCTCCCCCAGTTTGATGCGCGTATTGCTGTCATCACCCACACGATCCAGCCGCTCTTTGGTGATCTGAATGGCATCATCATACCGCTTGAGCTGGACCAGGGCGGTCACGGCACGGTCATATACGGCATAGGAGCGTGGATTTTCCCGGAGCATCCGTTCAAAAATCACGTATGCCTCCTCAAACTTGCCTTGCCGGAGCAACTCGTTCCCCAGGGAAAATTCCCCGGCGCCGGTCTGAGCCTGCAGAGCCGGACCCGGCAAAACAACAAGGGTTGTTGCCAGCATCAGAAAAATAAAAAAACTGCGAACGTTGTGCATATAGGGTGGTCGATTCTGGTAGATGATGCTTTGTTTTTTGGATGATCAGTGCCCTTGCCCGGCACATGACGTTCCAAAATGGCAGTAAAACGCAAAGATACATGTGTACCGCCCCCCGGTTTGCTCAGATGGCATCGCCGGAGATGCAACACGTGAGGCAATCATGAAATACCCGTTGCCGGTACAAAGGGTGTAACGATGCCGGGTATCAGCTTATTGACTTCGCGATAAAAACGGAACAGCGGAAAACCGACCACATTGTAGTAGTCGCCGTCAATACGCGCAACAAAAAGCGCCCCGAGGTCATCCTGTATCCCGTACGATCCGGCCTTGTCCATGGGACTGCCACTCTCCACGTACGCACGGATCTCCTCATCGGTCAGCGAGCCGAACGTGACATCGGTCCGTTCGTGAAAAACGTGGTGTTTAAATCCGTTTCGGTTGGATGCGGTTTGCGGCTCATCACCGACAGAGCCGGTAACTTCGTTTCCGTAAACCAGGGCCACACCAGTGTAAACCTGGTGGATGCGTCCGCTCAGTGACTGCAGCATGGCAACGGCATCATCCGGATCAGTGGGCTTTCCGAGAATTTCCCCGTCAAGCACAACAATGGTATCGGCGCCAATAACCAGCCTGCCGGCACCAGATCCGGGTTCGGTCTCTTCACGTCCGTCCAGCCGTTCGGCCACAAGGAGCGCTTTTTCCAGGGAAAGTGCTTCGACCGTATCCGCCGGATCGGAACCAGGGGTGACCTCTTCTCCAATGTCAGCGGGGATCACATCAAAGGATAGTCCGATCTGCCGGAGCAACAGCCGGCGGCGCGGACTTGATGAGGCAAGTATGATCCTGGGTTTGTTCATCTGAAAAGGGGCTTGATTTAAAATAAAGGCAATAACATACGAAAAAAACAGACAATTCCTCCAGATCCCAATTTCTCCAATTCTCAATTCCTGCAACCCCCCATTTCCTCCAGTTCCGAAGGCCAGGCCGAAAGAGTGCTGTTGCAACACCGC
>SKYW01000046.1 GCA_007127695.1 Balneolales bacterium
ACCGCCTCCCCTTCGTTGGCGGTGATCACGAAATTGGTGGCGTCCCCGAGCACGGCTTCCACTGCCGCGGCGTGGTTCTCGTCGCTTGAAAAAACATCGCTGACCAGCTCGAGCATCGTGAAATCATTGCGGTGCTCCCGCAGGTACTGCACCCCGGCTGGATGGGCATCCGACGACTCGGCCAGGCCTTTGAGGAGTTCGTACTCGGACCGGTACGCATCCTGGCGGCTCTGCAGCCCGCGGATCTCGTCCTTGTGCTGGTTGATCCGGTTGAGCAGTTGCTCACGCTCCGTGCGCGCCTGCTCGAGCTGTTTTTCGGCTTCTTCGTACTCACGGAGCAGCAGGTCGTGGCGCGCTTCCATGGCCTCTTTCTCCTCGACAAAGGAAGCCGCTTTTTCCCGGCTCTCCCCGAGCTGCCTTTGCAGCCGCTGCTCCTGCTCTTCGGCGTTCTCCACGCGGGATTCCAGACGCACCTGCAGGTTTTGCAGTTCACTGATGCGCCGGCGGGCCTCGCTGTGCTGCCGGGCGGCCGTGTCCAGCTCCTCCCGGACCCGTCCTACCTGCTGCCGGCTGTCTTCCAGTGATGTCTTGGCAGCTTCATGCTCACCGCGCACCTGCTCCAGTTCCGCTTCGGCGCGCTGCAACTCCTCTTCATTGGATTTCAGGTTTTTCCGCAGGTCGCGGATCTCGTTTTCAGCCTGGTAAATATCCTGCTCATAGCGCTGGATCACCGTTTCCTCGGTTTTGACCTTCTCCTCCGCAACACGCATGTTCGTGCGGATCTCCTGGATGCCGCTGTTGATCTGCTCGACCTTCCGTCGCACCTCGTTCTGTGCCCGCTCTTTCCCGATCAGGGCTTCGTGCGCTTCCTCTTCATTCTTTTCCAGCATCTCAAGCCGGTTTTGCAGCTCCTCCTTGGTCGAAGAAACACTGGCGATCCGCTCCAGCAGCGGATTCAGCTCGTCGCGCACATTCTGGTACTCCTGGCGGGATACGGCCTTGTCCAGGAACTCCAGTTCCTCCTGGTACTTGCGGGCCCGTTCGGCACGGGACGCCTGGGTCTGGAGGGAGCGTGTCTTCTTGCGCACTTCCACCAGGATATCCTCCATCCGCTGCAGGTCTGCACGCGTATCCGACAGTTTCTTCAGGGTCTGCTTTTTACGCTCCTTGAACTTGGTGATGCCTGCCGCTTCCTCGAACAGCCGGCGGCGGTCGTTGTTCTTGTCGTTCAGGATATCGTCGACCATCTTCAGCTCAATGACCGAGTAGGCATTCGGACCCATGCCCGTATCCATGAACAGGTCGATGATGTCCCGCAGGCGGCAGGGCTTGTTGTTGAGCAGGTATTCGCTCTCGCCGGACCGGTACAGGCGCCGGGTCATGGTGATGTCGGTGAACTCGGTGGGCAGCACACCCCGGTTGTTGATGATCGTCAGTGACACTTCGGCCATGCCCAGGGCCTTCTTGGCCGCGGTGCCGTTGAAGATGACGTTGGTCATGGCTGCGGACCGGAGCAGGGTGGGACGCTGTTCGCCAAGAACCCAGCGCAGAGCGTCCACGATATTGGACTTGCCGCACCCGTTGGGACCGACAATTGCTGTGATGCCGCTGTCGAACTTTACCTTCGTTTTATTGGCAAAGCTTTTGAAGCCCTGCAGTTCGAGTTGGGCGAGATACATGGATTGGTGACTTCGGTAAAACGATTAAACGGTCATGATCTCTTCTTCCTTTTCCTTGAGCATCTGGTCAACGCTGGAGATAGAGGAATCGGTCATTTTCTGGAGTTCGTCCTCGGCCTCGAAACGGGAATCTTCGGGGAGCGACTCCTCTTTCACGATCTTTTTGACCTCATCCTTGATTTCCCGCCGGGTGTTGCGGATGCTTACACGGGCTTCCTCGGCCTTGTCACGGGAAACCTTGACAAGTTCTTTTCTGCGTTCCTCGGAAAGGACGGGCAATGGGATGCGGATCAGGGTGCCGTCGTTGTTGGGGTTCAGGCCAAGTCCGGACGTCATGATCGCCTTTTCAATCTGGCGAATGGATGATTTGTCGAACGGCTCGACCGTCAGCAGCCGGGGATCGGGTGCCGAAATGTTGGCAAGCTGGTTGAGTGGGGTCTGTGTCCCGTAATACTCCACCTTGATCCCGTCAAGCAGCGCGGGGGTGGCTTTGCCGGCACGGATGTGGCCCAGTTCTCTTTTCAGGAAGGACTTCGCATCCTTCATCTTTCCTTTTGCATCGTCAATATAGGGTTGTAATTCCGCAATCATAATATCAGCTGGATAATGGTGGGAAATTCGGTTCAATTGCGAAATATATAACAAATTGGCAAAAAAAAAAGCAGTGGTCAGTCCCAGTAGACACGGGTCCCGACCGGCTCGCCCTCGACGATTTTCACCAGGTTCTGCTGCTGATCCATATTGAACACGATGAAAGGCGTCTTGTTGTCGCGGCACAGGGTGAAAGCGGTCAGATCCATCACGGAAAGCTGCAGTTTCAGCACCTCATCGCCGCTGATGGATTCAAACTTGACGGCATCGGGATTTTTTTCGGGGTCGGAGTCGTAGATGCCGTTGACCCGGGTTCCCTTGAGAATGGCGTCCGCTTCAATTTCGATGGCCCGGAGCGAGGCGGCCGTGTCCGTGGTGAAGTAGGGGTTGCCGGTGCCGGCCCCGAAGATGACAACGCGGCCTTTTTCCAGGTGGCGGACCGCCCGGCGACGGATGTAGGGCTCGGCAATCTGCTCCATGCGGATGGCCGACATCAGCCTGGTGTGGATGCCCTTGCGCTCCAGCGCATCCTGAAGCGCCATACTGTTGATCATGGTGGCCATCATCCCCATGTAGTCGCCCTGGACCCGGTCCATGCCCTGGGTGGCCCCTTTAACGCCACGAAATATGTTCCCGCCGCCGATGACAATGGCGATTTCGGTTCCGGTTTCTTTCGCTCCCCGGATCTCGTTCGCGTACTGCGTAAGTACGTCGCCGTCGATGCCATGGCCCTGTTTGCCGAGCAGGGATTCGCCGCTGAGTTTCAGGAGGACTCTTTTGTACGGTTTCACAATAACACTCCGTTTTTTTTGATTGGGAAGTTGGGATGGAACGGTGCCGGGGAATGGCGTCCCGGACATCGGTGACACATCGTTGCAGTGTACGGGAAGGTACGCAGAATCCGTTGAGGGATAAAAAAAAGGCCGCCAATGAGGCAGCCTTTGATCAAATCTGACAGCTTACTGTCCGCCGAGCTGGATGCGGACAAAAGAGGTGACTGTCGGGGCACCCGACTGCTTCAGGTAATCCTGAACGGAAAGGGTGCCATCCTTCACGAACTTCTGTTCAAGCAGCACGCGCTCCTCAAAGAAGCGCCGCATTTTGCCCATTGCCGCCTTCTCGGCGATCTCGGCAGGCTTGCCTTCGTTGATCAGCTGTTCGCGGGCAATCTCCTTCTCCTTCTCGAGAAGGGTGGCATCCACACTGTCACGGGTGACGGCAAGCGGATTCATGGCGGCAATCTGCATGGCCACGTCCTTGGCAATCTCGGGGTTGGGAACCTCTCCCTCAAACTCGACAAGCACACAGAGTTTGTTTCCGGGGTGGATGTAGTCAAAAATCTGCCCCTCGGAAGACAGGATCTCGAACCGGCCGATATCGATTTTTTCGCCGATTTTTCCGACGAGGTCTTTCAGCTTGTCGGCAACGGTGAGGTCGCCGGACTGGGCCTGGAGGAGGGCTTCCCGGTCGCCCGGTTCATCTTCGAATGCCACCCTTGCAAAATCCATGGCATACTGTACGAACTCGTCGTTTTTGGCGACAAAGTCGGTCTCGCAATTGAGCTCAAGGGCAACGGCTTTCTTGTGGTCATCCGAGATCATGGAAACGATCACACCCTGATTGGCTTCACGGTCGGCGCGTTTTTCAGAGACCTTCTGGCCTTTTTTACGGAGAATTTCAATGGCCTTGGCCATGTCGCCACCGGATTCGGCGAGGGCCTTCTTGCAGTCCATCATCCCCGCACCGGTCTGGTCCCGGAGTTTTTTTACATCAGCAGCAGAAATACTCATGATTTATTGGATCGGTTTTTTAGTAGTTGGAAACGGGCTGTGAAAAATTATTTCTCTTTCTTTGGTTCAGCTTCCGCGTCGGCGCCACCGGTTTTTTCTCCGGGTTTTTCGTCGCCGGCGGTCTCAGCGGCTTTGGCCTTGGTTTCGCTGTCAGCTTTCTCTTTGCTCCCGGCTTCGGCCTTGCTCGCCCCTTCGGCCTTGCTCGCCTCTTCAGCCTTGGGCTGGTCCCCGGCTTTGCTTTCTGCTTTCGCCCCGGTCTTTTCATCGTCCGCCTTCTTGTCAGCCGGTTCTTCGGATTTCACCTCCTGATCCTTTCCGGAGGATGCGGCAGCGGGTTTTTCTTTGGCAGGAGCCGTTTTGGCCTTGCGGGTGCGCTTGCGACGCGTGGTTTTGACTTCGGGCTCGCCTGGCTGGTCGCCTTCTTCACCGGCATCTTCCCGGCTGATACTTTCGGCTGCCATCTGTTCTTCCTGGTATGCCTCGCGCTCGGCCATGCCTTCAATGATGGCATCGGCCACATTGGAGGCGACAAGCTGGATCGCTTTGGCCGCATCGTCGTTGCAGGGAATGATGTAATCGGGGACATCCGGGTCGCAGTTGGTATCCACCAGTGCGAAAATCGGAATGTTCAGCTTGAGCGCCTCGTTCACCGCGATGTTTTCCTTCACGATGTCGACAACAAACAGAGCCCCGGGGACGCGTCCTATTTTGGAGATACCACCCATCACATCCTCAAGTTTCTTCTTTTCCCGGTCGAGCATCAGACGCTCTTTCTTGGTGATGTTGTCGTAGGTGCCATCCGTCTGCATCGCATGGATCTCCTCCATTCGGGAAATACTCTTGCGGATGGTCACGAAGTTGGTCAGCATGCCGCCCAGCCAGCGGTGGGTCACATAGGGCATGTCGCATCGCTGCGCTTCCGTACGGATGATCTCCTGGGCCTGCTTCTTGGTCCCGACAAACAGGATTTTCTTTCCGGAACGGGCCACTTTCGTGATCTCATCCAGGGATTCCTGAAGAAGGGCGTGGGTCTTGTTGAGGTCGATGATGTGGATCCCGTTGCGCTGCATGAAGATGAATTCACGCATTTTAGGGTTCCATCTTCTGGTCAGGTGGCCGAAGTGTGCTCCCGATTTGAGAAGCTCTTCGACAGAGGCTGCTTTTGCCATGATCGTAGGAGTTGTATGTTGAGGTTTGTCCACTATGCAGGTCAACC
>SKYW01000064.1 GCA_007127695.1 Balneolales bacterium
ACCTGGTGGACCTGTTCCTGACCGAGGCCGAACGCTGCGGCATGGATTTCTTCTTCGGCACCTACGACTCCGGCACCTACTGGGTCAACGGCCAATACCAGAAGGAGACCGATATCAACCGCGCCTTCTGCGACGAAGTCATTGAGCGGTACGGCGACCGCAAGGCGTTCCGCGGGTGGTACATCTCGCACGAGATCAACACCTTCGACGACGGGATGATGAAGGTCTACGAGCAACTCTCGGGACACCTGAAGGGACTGCATGACCTGCCCGTGTTCATATCTCCTTATGTCAAGGGCGTCAAACAGTTCGGGGAGGAAGCGATCTCGCTGGACAAACACATCGACGAGTGGAGCCAGGTGTTCGCGCGACTTGAGGGCATTGTGGATATCGTGGCGTTCCAGGACGGACAGGTCGGCCTGCACGAACTCGGCGACTACCTGCGCGTCAACGGCGAGCTGGCCGCGCGTCACGGGTTGCAAAGCTGGAGCAACGTCGAGTCCTTCGACCGCGACATGCCCATCAAATTCCCGCCCATCGCCTGGCCCAAGATGCGCTACAAAATGGAAACGGCACTGGGATCCGGGGTGGACAAGCTCATCACCTTCGAATTCTCCCACTTCATGAGCCCGAACTCCATGTATCCTTCCGCCCGGACCCTCTTCGACCGTTACCGGGAATGGATGGATGCGTGAGGCGGCTTTTGTATCCAACCGAAACATTACACCTTTCCAACAACCTTTCCAATAACCTTTCCCATGAGCACGTATCCACCCGTCACCGCTTACCGCAAACAGTTTGAACGCGAACTGTTCGATCACGTCATCCCGTTCTGGGAGCGGCATTCGCCCGACCCGGAACACGGCGGGTATTTCAACTGCCTGGATCGCGACGGCAAAGTCTACGACACCCGCAAGCACATCTGGCTTCAAGGGCGTCAGTCCTGGATGTTCAGCACGCTGTACCGCACCGTGGAGCAGAAGAAGGAGTGGCTGGATATGGCCGCGTCCGGCATCCGGTTCCTGCGCGAACATGCCGTGCGGGAGGACGGGCGCGTCTATTTCTCCATGACCGCGGACGGCCGGCCGGTCTACCTGCAGCGCAAGATCTTTTCAGAGTGCTTCTACATCATGGCACTGACCGGATACGCCCATGCCACCGGCGAAACGCGATACCTGAGGGAGGCCGAGGCGCAGCTGGGCCGGGTATGGGAGTGGTCCGGGGATCTGTCCAAAGTGGGCCGCCCGCCCTTTGAAGGGGAGATTCCGTCGCAAGCGCTGGCCATCCCCATGATCCTGCTCAACCTCATCGAGGAGGTGACACTCGGCGAAGCGGGAGGATACCGGCAGGAAGTCGATGAATGCATCCGTCGGATGCTGCTGCACGTGCACCCGGACCGCCGGCTTGTCTTCGAAACGGTGGCGCCGGACGGGAGCTTCATCGACGATCCGGACGGACGCTTCCTGAATCCCGGACATGCCATCGAAGCCGGTTGGTTCCTGCAGCACTGGGCGCAGCGGCGGGGCGACGCCAAACTGGCCGGCACGGCCGCCGACATGGTGCGCTGGTCGTTCCGCAGCGGCTGGGATTCCGAACACGGCGGTATCTACTACTTCCTGGATTCCGAGGGGTACTCGCCGGTCCCGCTGGAATGGTCAATGAAACTCTGGTGGCCCCACTGCGAAGCGATGTACGCACACCTGCTCAATTACCGGCTATCCGGCAGGGAATCCGACTGGCAGGCCTTTGCACAGGTCACCGACTACAGTTTTGCGCATTTCCCGGATCATGAGCACGGCGAGTGGTACGGCTATCTGGACCGGCAGGGCAACGTTACCCACCGTTTCAAGGGCGGTCCTTACAAGGGCTGTTTTCACGTGCCGAGAGCACTCTGGCTCTGCTGGAAAACCCTGCGCGAAATGGAAGTGTCGTGATACCGGATGGACGGAAGGGCGGCCCTGCCACAGTTACCCTTCAAAACTGAAACCTTTGCTTCCTTTCCGACGTAAACCCGGAAATTGGGCATCCTGTTCCTTGTCAACAAAAGCGATTATCATGAAAAAAACTATTACAACAACATTTCTGACGGTTTTGGTGCTGTTGGCCACATCCACACACCTTTCAGCACAGACACGCATCGGTTTTGAACGATATTTTGAGCGTACCGATTTTCTGATGGCTTCGCCCGGGGCCCTGACATTCGGGCTCTATGGCTACGATAATCCGGCGCTGCTGCAATATGTGCATCAGCCTGATATGGCCTTTTACTGGACAAGCGACAATTTTGCCGGGGACATTGGCCGCTGGGGATTGATTTCCAGTTCACCTGGCTTTTCTTTCAGTTTTTTCAATAACGATTTTTCCGATGTCCGGTTCCGTGACTACAGAATCGCGTTCGGTGGCGGGACCGATGCCGCATCAGCAGGTTTTGCCATCAACTGGTACCGGGGAAATACGGCACCGGATGATCTCAGGACCAACCTGACCCTGGGCACGCTGTTCCGTCCAGCCCCCTATTTCTCGATCGGGATCACAGGCACGGCCACCTTCAACTACGAGTACTATGAGACGGTGATCGACATGGCAGTGCGTCCGCTCGGAACCCCGCTGCTGACCGTATTCGGCGACTATGCCGTGGGCGAGGGCAATGACGATTTCTTTGACGGACGCTGGTCGGCCGGGGCGGCCATCGAAGCCCTGCCGGGCGTGCGATTCACCGGCCGCTACATGGACGATATCGGCTTTACCGCGGGTGTGCAGTTCAGTCTGGGCCGCACGGGCGTCAGCTACCAGGCGCATCGCGACACCGACGGCAACCACCGCTACAACTCCTACAGCATCCGCGCCGGTGCCCTGGACCGCAACATCTTTGACAGCTACATGCGCCGCGACAGGAACTATGTGAACGTAGGCGTGCGCGGCGGGCTTCCCTACCAGACGTTCCGCTTCATGGACAGCCGCCAGACCTATCTGGCCACACTGGACCAGATCCACCAGGCCGCCATGGATCCCGCTGTTGCCGGCATCGTGGTCAACACGACCAGCATGGGCATCGACCAGGCCAAGACATGGGAACTGCGCGAGGCGCTGAAACGGGCGCAAGCCAACGGCAAGAAAGTGATCGTGTATGTGGAACGCGGCGGCATGAACATCTTCCACCTGGCCAGCGTCGCCGATTACGTCATCATGGATCCCTACGGCGGCCTGACCATCCCGGGCTACGCCACCGGCACGACCTACCTGGCCGATATGCTCGAAGCCATCGGCATCGGGGTGGATGAATTCCGCGAGATGGAATACAAATCCGCCTTCGAAGCGCTCTCCCGCACGGAAATGTCCGACGCCGACCGCGAGCAGCGCCAGGCCATCATCGACGGGTTCTACGATCTGGTCAAAGCGGATGTGATCGATGGACGCGGTATCGACGGCGAGAAGTTCGATTCGCTCATCCAGCGCGGCATCGCACTCTCTCCCCAGGCACTGGTGGATGCGGCCATCGTCGACACGCTCGCCCGGCCCTCCGACATCAATGGCATCATTGAAAAACTGGAAGGCGACAAGAAAAACCGGATAAGCCCGGATGGTCTGTACGTCTATAACAAACCGCGTGACGATCAGTGGGGCCCGACCAGCAAAATTGCCGTACTGTATGCCGAGGGTCCGACCATGAACGAAATCGGAATCCGTGCGCGTGTGCTTTCATCGGCCATCCGACAGGCGCGGGAAGACCGCAGCGTCAAGGCCGTGGTCATGCGTGCCGACTCGCCCGGCGGAGATCCGCTGGCATCTGACCTGGTGGCCGAAGAGCTGAGGAAGACGGCGGAAGTCAAGCCGGTGATCGTCTCCATGGGAAGGGTTGCCGCCTCGGGCGGTTACTGGATCTCCATGTACGCCGACACCATCGTCGCCGCACCCAATACCGTTACCGGAAGCATTGGCGTGATTTCCGGATGGCTTTGGGATGACGGCATGAGCCGACGTCTTAGGTTGCATACCGACTATGTGCAGCGCGGCGAATCGGCGGACCTGTCGTTCGGTCCAACCCTGCCGCTCATTGGGCTCAGCCTGCCCAACCGTCCGCTTTCCGAGCGGGAGCGCAGCGACCTGATCACACGCATGAACGACCTGTATGATCAGTTCATCGACAACGTGGCCGAAGGTCGCGATGCCGAATTCGACCAGATCAAGGAAGTGGCGGCCGGACGCGTCTGGACCGGTGCCGACGCCAAAGAAAGATTGCTTGTGGATGAGATCGGCAGCCTCTATACGGCTATTGAAATCGCAAAGGAAAAAGCGGGTGTACGTCCGGGCGACAAGGTGGAAATCGTCGAAGGCCCCGAACCCCAGCCGTTCTCCCTGGGATTGCTGTTCGGTCAGGTCTTCGGATCAGATGTGCCGCAAGTTAAAAAGCAGGATCCGGTCCGGGAGTATCTTGAACTCATGATCGAAAACAATGCCAATCCGCTGGTGATCATGCCGTTCGAATATTTTCAGTGGATGTACTACCTGGAGAACAAGGAGAAGTAATGCAGTCAGACAACTGCGGGTATCTGCCACGGCACCCGTACCGGACAGTTTAGGCGCGCATCCATCAGAAAAAGTAAGCGAAAAATCAGAAAGCGAAGGGCTCAAAAGGGCCTATCGCTATAGTTGCATTAACAGCAGCGTTTATCCATTTGGATGGGCGGACACGGCACGTCCCCGTATGAGCAGTAAACGCAGCAGTCGCCCGGTTTTGGTTTTACAACTTCATTGCAATGGTGGCATTGCCAGAAGTACTGGCAGGAGTCCGTTGGCATGGATTCTTTGAAACTGCTGCCGCAATGAGGGCATGTTATTGTTGATTCGGTGATTATGCCTGGCATATCGAAATTGGGACAAAGGCAAGTTTACATTGTTCAATGTCCAAGATATCATCCTGACTCTAACAGCCAAAATATCTTATGAAATGTCCATGACCGGGCATGATCCCGGACACGCAGGAGCATGATTATAATCGTCATGGACATTCTATGTGACCTATTGAATCAAAAAATATTAACACATGAAATGAACATGACAGCCTCCGGCTGACGCACAGGAGGATGATTAAATCCTGTCATGGACATTCTATGTGACCTATGAAATCAAAAATATTAACACATGAAATGAACATGACAGCCTCCGGCTGACGCACAGGAGGATGATTAAATCCTGTCATGTGAATTCATTCTGACATTATGAATCTTAATTGATTTAAACAGATGAAA
>SKYW01000151.1 GCA_007127695.1 Balneolales bacterium
GGATACCGCTCAACCGTTAGTCCGTAGTAGATGGCAGCAGATCGATATTCACGGACACGAATATACATCTCAGCGGCATTGAACTTCTTTTTGGCCAGTTTGTCCCGCAGTTCATCCATGTGTGTCTCTGCTTCCCGGGCCAGTTCCGTGCCGGGATGGCGTGTCACAAAAAGCTGAAAACGATCGAGGGCATTGTAGGATTCTGTCTGGTCCAGGTTGTAGCGCGGACTGAGCCTGTAGTGGGAAAAGGCTTCCATGAACTCAGCTTCCTTCCTACGCTCATCACGGCTGTAGTTTCTTGCAAAACGCCGGAACTCACTTGCAGCTGATAGAAAGGAACGGTTATTGAAATGACTCTTGGCCAGGTAAAACTGCGCATCTGCGGCAAATTCCGTACCTCTGCCCATGGAGAGAATCGTTTCAAAGGCTCGGACGGCATGGGAAAAGCGCTCCCGCTCATATTGACTCATGGCCTTTTCAAAGGCCACCTCAATGGTGTCGCCCGGACGGATATCTCTGCTGGACCGGCAACCGGCTGCCAGCAATACGAGAAGCAAAAGAACTGCAATACTTTTATTTGTTTTCAGCATATGGATTTATGTTACACTTTTAATGTGCCCTCAATTATCTCGTACCTTTAACTTGTCGAGAAGCAATTTTATTTCCTCACGGTACGCAGATTCTTCGAACAGAGCCAGTTTCTGCGACGCATTGTCATAATGCTCTTTTACAGCCCGTACAGCATCGTCTATGACTCCAAGATCATGATAGATGCGTATGACCCTGAGAACATCGGATTCACCGGCAGTGCCACTGCCAAGGATCTGCCTGAGCAACAGACGATCCGTATCGTCAGCTCGTTCCAGCGCCCGTATCGTCAGCCATGTTTTTTTACCCGCAATGATATCCCCACCCACTTTCTTGCCGAATTTCGAGGTGTCGCCGACGGCATCGAGCAGATCATCCTGTATCTGGAATGCGAGTCCGGCATGCTCGCCGATCTCGCCGCAATCAGCGACGACATCTTCATCAGCGCCCGCTGTCAGAGCCCCCATTTCCATGGAGCAGCGGAGCAAGGCGGCTGTTTTGGCACCGATCATCTCAAGATACTCGGACAGGGCAACCTCATCGCGCCGCTCAAAATCCATGTCCATGGCCTGCCCGTCACACACAATACGAATGGCCTCCAGAAAACGCTGCATAAGCCGGGTGTTGACAGCATCCGAAAGACCCGCCTGCGTCCCCTGATCCGAAAGCTGCTGCAAGGCCAATACAAAAAGCACATCACCTGACAGGATCGCCGTGGCGTCATCCCATTTTTCATGCACCGTTGCCATGCCGCGCCTTGTACCCGCATTGTCCATGATGTCATCATGGAGCAGTGTGAAGTTGTGCAGCATCTCGACAGCCCGTGCGGCTGGAATAGCCACTTCGGGTTTTCCCCCGCAGAGTCCGGAGGCAAGCAACAGCAGGCGCGGACGCAGCCGCTTCCCTCCCATGCCCATCACATAACGCACCGGATCGTATAGAGAAGCCGGTTTTTCGGGAATGGATAACGAACGGAAGGTAGATTCAAGAACGGCGTCGAGCTGTTTTCGGAGGTCTTGCAAAATCATGCAGATTCAGGGTGAGGGTTTCGGGGAGCAAATATACAAAAAAGATTGGGTATCATCGACCCTGAACCCTTCGAAGATGAATCATATCCAGATCTGTGGGACGTTCACATCCCAAAAGGCACAAAATAGTACGAAAATCCTCTTCCCATTGACGGAACATGGCTTCCAGTCCGTCATAACCTCCCTCATGGATGGCTTTGATCACCGGCTGTGCTGTCGCAGCGATCACGGCACCCAGACAGAGGCTTTTTGCTATATCAACACTGTTGCGGATCCCGCCCGATGCAACAAGCTCGCACCTGTCATGCACCAGCTCACGCGACGCCAGCAAACAGTCCACCGTGGGTATGCCCCAATCGTCGGTGAAATGTCGCTCCCGGTCGCCATTGCGGATATTCTCAACTTTTCCCCAGCTCGTTCCGCCTGCTCCGGCAACATCAAAAGCGGACACGCCGCAATCCATCAGCTGCGATATCACGCTCTCGGAAAGCCCTGCTCCTGTTTCTTTGACGATAACCGGAACCTGTACATCATTGACCAGTGAACGTATCCCCTCCCTGATCCCACTGAACCTGCGGTCGCCCTGTTTCTGACGCAACTCTTGCAACGGATTCAGGTGAACGATGATCGCATCGGCCCGGATAGTGTCGACCAGCAGGTCGATCTGCTCTTTTTCCATACCGCCGGCAAGCTGCGCCCCGCCGATATTGGCGGCAATAAAAGCCGATGGAGCCTCCTCCCGTACAACGGAAAAACTTTTTCGGGTGGATGGGTCCTCGAGCATGGCACGCTGGCTCCCCACCCCAAAGGGCAGATTGTAGCGTTCACAAAATGCAGCGATAACGGCATTGACAGGGGTTGCCTCGTGGTGCCCCCCGGTCATGGAAGAAATAAAGAGCGGAAAACTGAACCACCGGTTCAGGAAACGGCTTTCGCAGGTGATTTCGTCAAAATCCACCTCAGGGAGAGCATCGTGCAGGAAATCGTAACGCTCAAATCCGGTTGTCTTCTCATATCCGGCACCGCCGGCAGCTGTAATATCCAGGTGGTCCTTTTTGCGTTTGCCTATTTCGTCCATTACGGTCGTTTGTTCCTCGTTGGATTGTGACATGTCCCCCGGATCTGGTGAATCGCCCCCCTCATCTCCGGTTGCCGTTCGATTTCATTTTTCTACCCCTGGAAAAAAATACGGTGCATCAGGACTGCTACGCCTTCCGGGAAGCGCGATATACCGGTACAAAAGAGCATGCTTCGCCGTACATCAGACGCTCAACGTAAGGTAACAGTTTCTGAGTAGCATATAAATAGGCAGAGGGAGGCACCTCCACATCAGCACATCCCTTCAACAAGACGCGCTTTCCCCGATAACTGGACCAGTCCTCTGCGTCCAGCCCTTTTCGAAACCGCTCGAATGCGACATGCTGCGGTGTTCCGAATACAACATCTTCTGCGTGACCACAGGCATGCGCCGCGACAAGCATGTAAGCCCAGGAAGCGATGATGGCATCCGTGGAGCAAAAAACGGCAACGGTCTTTCCGGTGTACCGGCTCCAGTCATGACCTTCCAATGCCTGGCGGAATTCCTTTTCGCGAAGGAGCAGCTCCATGTGCAGATACTCCTTAAGATCGAAGGGCACAATCCCGTCCCGGGAATACCACTGCTGGAGATCCAGGGTAATGAGCCCGGACCTGGCGACCTTGTTTTCAATTTCGGTATGCTGATCGGACATGGAATTTCGCTGAATGGACTATGAACATGTAATGCTGCCTGCATCTAAATAACTGCCAACACAACTGCTAACATATTTGCCAATACAATTGCCAACTTCTGATACTGTTTAGACTGAGAAGGATTCGCCGCACGAACAGGTCCGGCTGGCATTCGGGTTGATAAAATGAAATCCCTTGCCCTGCAACCCGTCGGAGTAATCCAGTTGTGTTCCCGCCAGGTAAAGGAAGCTGCGCATGTCAATGACCACTTTGAGGCCGTTCACTTCAAATTCCTGATCCTTTTTCTCTTCTGAAATCCCTTTTGCATCAAAATCAAGCTGGTAGGAAAGTCCGGAGCAACCGCCCCCGACCACCCCGATGCGCAATGCCGTCCTTTCGTCAGCCCCTTCCGTGCTGCGAATTTCATTGATTCGTTTGAGTGCTTTCTCAGAAATAGTGATTGCCGCCATATTTTACTGATACCTCTGGAATATGCAGGATGACACCGGGACTGATTCAGCCCGATGTCACAAAACTTTTGGAGCGTAATGCCTGAAGTCCTATACCGATTCGATACGGATATTGGGATCGATCCGCTTGGCCATGCTCTCTATGGCATAAAGCGTTCCGGTCGTTGCGGTCGGACAGGTACCGCAGGCGCCCTGGTAATGCACTTTCAGTACGTTATTCTCAAGTCCAAGGACCTTGAGCCCACCGCCATCGGCCAGCAGATACGGCCGCACCTGCTCATCGAGCATTTTGTTGATCTCGACCAGTCGCGGATCATCCGATTGTCGGGCCTCCTCGCTTACATTTACGTTGGGATCATCGGTCTCCAGATGGTCTACCGCCTCTGCCTCACGTATCGGAGGTGCCAGCTGCCGCAGCAATGTATTCCAGTCTATCCCCCCATCCTGGGTAATGGTTATATATCGATCGACGTAGTAAACCGAGATCACATGCGGAATCTTGAACAGCTCGGTCGCGAAAGGATCGGCCATAGCTTCCTCAGGTGATTCATAGGAACGGGTAACGCCATTGGAAATGGGCTCCCTGAGCACAAATCGCATGGCGTCCGGGTTCGGTGTTCTTTCGATTTCGGCTATTTTTGGCATAACTTCAAATTTTCAGTGTTCTTTTCAGGATGGTAAACGTTCGGTTTACGCTGATAGTACCGTATTGGTCTATGTGGCGTTTTTGTAATATCGTTATCTGGGTTTTCACAAGTGCAACTGCTATTCCGTCGTGACCTTTTCCTTGCCTTTCAGTGCGGCATGCAGTGTATGCCAGCATAACGTGGCGCACTTCACGCGAGCCGGAAGATTCCTGACACCATAGAAGATCTTCAGGCGTCCCAGGTCATTGGGGTCCGTTTCCGGATCCAGCTTGCCCTGCGCCATATCATGAAACTGATGGAACAGCTTCTCAATCTCACCAATGTGCCTGCCTTTCACGAACGTGGTCATCATGGATGCTGACGCCTTGGAGATCGCACATCCGTCGCCGACAAATGAGATATCGGTCACAATGTTGTTCTCATCGATATTCAGAAAAACCTTGTATTTGTCGCCGCATAGTGGATTATAACCAAGAGCTTGAAAGTCAGCCGGATCCAGGACACGATAGTTCCTCGGCGTCTTGTTGTGGTCCAGCAGGACCTGCTGATACATTTGACTCAGTTTGTCATCCATTCCGATCATTCATTACCTGAACATTTCAATGGTTTTATGCAGCGCCGCTACAAGCTGGTCAATCTCTTCCCTGCGGTTGTACATCGCCATGGAAGCACGCGTTGTGGCCACGACACCAAGGCGTTCCATCAGCGGCTGGGTGCAGTGGTGGCCGGTGCGGACCGCAACTCCTTCAAGATCCAGGATGGTCCCTATGTCATGCGGATGAATACCGTCAATCAC
>SKYW01000287.1 GCA_007127695.1 Balneolales bacterium
GAAAACTGATTTCGATCCGCGAAAACTGGTCGCGCGGCTCATAATACCTGATTTCAAGCCGGGAAAACTATCTGCGCGGATGAGATGATTGCGGCTCGTTGTCCTCTCTTGCTTTTTCGCGCAGCTCTTCCATACGTGAAAAACGGTAGAGGGATATTTCAAATGGCAGGTCCTTCTTTTCGGTAATGTGTGTCGCCAGTTGGGAAGCGACAAGTTCCGAGTAGAGCAATCCTTTTGAGCCTAATCCTGCATAAATATAAAGCCCTTTCTGCTCAAAATGCTCCCCGACGATGGGAAGACGGTCAGGTGTAGTGGCCCGGATTCCCGACCACTGACCGATACGCTGACAATGGGGGTACAATTCCGGAAGCAGCTCCCGGAGCTTCTGATCGAGGAGGCCGGCACCCTGCACATCAGGGTTTTCATCGTGGTAGTGATGCTCATAGGTGCTGCCTACAGCAAGCGTGTGATCATCGATCGGCGCGATATATCCGTAAGCCGAAATAGCGGGAAGGTTACCGATATGCTCCGGACTATGGTAGACGGCAAGCTGACCCTTGACGGAATTGAGGGGAAGTTCCGACCAGTATTTGTTTTCCTTTGCCTTGAATCCCGTGGCGATGACAAGGTTAGGTGCCGAATAGGCATTTTTTCTGTTTTTGAGCGTCCATCCACCCCCGTTTTCAATAGTGTAGGGCCCCCCGAAAACAAATGTGACACCCGACTCCTTCAGATAGCGGACATACGCCTGGAGATACTCCGGAGTGCGGACGGTTTTGCCTTTGCTTATGAACAGCGCACCGGAGCAGTCCTTCAGATAGGGAATACGTTTTTTTACCTCGTCCGGCTGCAGCCACTCGATCCATCCCTTCGGCCAGCGCGTATGTTTCAGTGACATCCGGAAATTCTCGGCAAGGTTTTCATCGATGGCGGGACGCAGCACGCCTTTTTGCAATCTGAGGTTGGTATCGGAAATAGCCGAGAGCTGTTCCAGACGCTTTTCCAGCATCCTGAAGCAGGCTTCAGCATTCCAGACCATCCGGGCACGCTGTCCGGTTGCCGGATTCACCATCCCGGAAGGCACCCCGGAGGCACCGTCGCCGATCTGGTTCGCTTCGTATACCAGAACATTCAGGTTCTTATTCTTTTCTACAAGTTGCGCTGCTGTTGCAAGGCCAGCCAGACCACCGCCTGCAATGATGACATCGAATGTTTTCATGCTTTTTGTTTACAATTCTTCATCTATAAATCTCCATTTCCAGGTGTAGCCACGGGACGGCCCGTGAACGCTATATTCGATGCAAAAGGGTGTCGGAGGAGAGCATCCGGGCCCCTGCTCCGATCATTTCCTGCCAAGCCTGTTCAAGGGAACCATCCAGATCAATCCCGCGGACAGCATCTTCAACTACATTGACATGGAGGCCTTCTTTGATGGCATCCAAAACAGTCCATTTTACACAAAAATCTGCTGCCAATCCAGTCACATAAAGTGTGTCTATTTTCCTGTTTCGCAGATACCCGGTCAGGCCGGTGACCGTCTGCTGGTCATTCTCAAAAAAAGCGGAATAGGAGTCGATGTGCCTGCGAAAACCCTTGCGGAGGACTAGCTGGCTCCGGGTGATGTTCAGTTCGGGATGGAAAGCGGCGCCATCGGTACCCTGCACGCAGTGATCCGGCCAAAGGACCTGTTCCCCGTAGTCAACGGTAATCACATCATATGGATCTTTACCATCATGGGACGAGGCGAAAGAATGATGTCCGGCAGGATGCCAGTCCTGGGTATGAAGAACCACCTCGAATAATTCGGAAAGCCGGTTGATAACAGGAACCACCTGGTCTCCGTCAGGGACGGCCAAAGCTCCTCCGGGACAAAAATCATTTTGAACGTCGACGACCAGGAGTGCATCTGTTATTTTTTTTGTATTCATGATGTGTGTGGTTTTGTCAGTGTTCATTTTGGATGTCCGCCAGTGCGTCAGAGTATTTCGCTTGACCAGCAACAACCGTCACATGCAGTGTCGCTCAGGTCACTCCGGATCATTGCAGGTTCGCCATCCCGCTGTCTCACTTCTGGAGTTGTTCCATGAGGGCGACCAGCGGATCATCCAGTGTTACTTCATAACGTTCTGGTTGGTTGAGACGTTTGATCTTATCTGGCAGCCGGGCAACACGCGAGGCGCTGAATTCAGCGATGCCGGATATTTCCGCCGAATGGGATAGCGCGTTCCCGTTTTCCATCACGGTGCTTCGGATCCGTTCGGATGGGATTCTTTCGGAATTCCCGCCGGCATCCGAAGTATCTTTTGGATCTGGCTTATTGCTGTCGCGGCCATCAACGAGACGGATCACATCCCGCAAGAAGAAACCGTCCTTGTCCGATACCCGTTCAATCTCCTTAATCCCAGGGAGGCTGCGTTTGGAAACCTCGTCGGTGTACTTCATGGTGGGATTTCCGTCCAGGTCGCAAATTTTGTAGACACCACCAAGGGCGCCATCGGGATAGCCGGTAATCAGCCGTGTTCCGACTCCGAAGACGTCAATGGGCGCCGTCTTGTTCCGCAGATCGGCGATGCGTTCCTCGTCGAGCTGGTCCGAAACCGCAATGGCCACGTAATCAAGGCCGGCTTCGTCCAGCATGTTGCGGGCCTTGCGGGAAAGGGTGAGCGGGTTGCCGCTGTCGAGTCGGATGCCGACCAGGCGATGCCCCTGCTCTTCGAGCTCACGGGCCACCGTGATGGTATTGGGCAGCCCGGATCCAATGGTGTCGTAGGTGTCCACCAGCAGGATGGAGGAGTCGGGATAGAGCTGGGCGTAGGTCCGGAATGCCTCCAGTTCACTCTCAAAACACTGGATCCAGGAGTGTGCCATGGTGCCAGAAACAGGAATCCCGTACCGCTTGCCGGCAAGCACATTGGATGTGGCATCGAAACCTCCGATGGCGGCAGCCCGGGTGGCGGCCACCGATCCGGCACCCTGTCCCCGGCGCAGACCGAAATCCACCAGCTTGCAGTCGCCGGCAGCAAGGCGAAGCCGCCGCGCCTTGGTGGCGATGAGCGACTGGAAATTGAGGATGTTCAGCAGCAGGGTCTCCACCAGCTGACAGGAAAGGAGCGAGCCCGTCACGGTCAGGACCGGCTCACCCGGAAAGACAACTTCGCCTTCGCGAACGGATCTGATGGTGCCGTCAAAGGTGAAACCGGAAAGATGTTCACAGAACGCATCCCCAAAACCCTGTTCCCGGAGCCACGCAATCTCATCCCCTGTGAAGCGGAACCGGTCAAGCACTTCCAGCAGATCGGCCAGCCCGGCAAAAACCACAAATTCACCTGAAAACGGCGCCTTCCGAAAGAAAAAATCAAACGATGCCTGTTTTTTGGACAATCCGCTCTTGAAATACCCCTGGCCCATGGTGAGCTGGTACAGGTCGGTGTACAAGGCGGGATCCGGTATCTCTTTGACGCTCATAACTTCGTTTGCATAGAGGGTAAATATGCCGTTTCAGTGTAACGGTTTCCGTATTTTGCGACCGGAATTTATCTCCTTTAACATAGAGCTACGGGTTCGTAATTCAAAACATCTTGACCTATATTGTAAAAAATCAATTTTTGTGACGGACAGCGTTGTTTCATGACACAAAAACACCTGTATTTATTTGCTTTAACCATACTTGTCACGCTGACGGGATGGAAGGCGGAACATGCCGGCGCGTCCGCTCTGCTCCTAGACGATCCCCCGCCGCCAACCAATGAGGCCATAGCCGCAGATGAGACCGTGCGCATGATTCTGGAATGGGTGGATGCGGACGGCGTGATTCGACCGCCCGGGTCGGAAACCAGGATGATCCCCGGGCCGGTGTACCTGGATATGGCCGTGCCGCCCGCTGTGCGTGCACGCATCCACGCCGGGTTGATCGCAGGTGGCATGCGCATAGCCGCCGATCCGGAACAGTATCACACCATCCGCATACAGTGGCAGCCGGACAATATCCTTGAAATACAGCGCAGGGGCGTTAGCAGACGCATCATCCGGTCGGAGCTCTTCTTTTCCTGGCTGGATGCGGACCGGGAGATACAAAAAACATGGCAGTCATCGTTCTCACATGAGGATGAAATCCCGACGGATTACGTGGCAGAGGTGACCGGAACCTGGCCGCCGGCCGCATTTCAACAGGAGTCGGAATCGGGCCGGCGCACATTATTACGCCGCATCGCCGAACCTGCCGTCATAACCGGAGCGATAGCCGTAACCATTTACCTGCTTTATAACGTCCGCAGCTGATGTATCCGATTGCAACCCGCTGGGCACCCTTTATTGCACTGTTTGTTCTGCTGATCCTGGTGTATCAGTGCGCCACTCCCACGCAACCGACCGGCGGTCCGCCCGATCGCACACCGCCGCAAATTGAGGAAACCGAACCCGCAACACGAACCACCATGTTCGACGAGGACCGTATCCGGTTCCATTTCTCGAAGTACATCAACCGCAACAGTTTCCAAACGGCGTTCCGCATGGAACCCGACCTGAACATCCGCTACGATATCAGCTGGCGCCGGCGCACCGCTACCGTACGGTTCGAGGACCCCCTTCCTGACACCACCACCATCATTTTCACCCTGGGCACCGATCTGGCCGATACCCGCAACAACCGCATCCCCGCTCCATTCCAGCTGGCGGTCTCAACCGGTCCCGATATCGACGAAGGAATGATCACGGCCAGGATCCGTGACGCCCGGACGGGCAGGGGCAAGGAAGGCGAACGCATCATGCTCTACCGGCATCCGGTGGATCTGTCCGCCGGTGCCAACTACGTCGGGGAGTCGGATACGTCGGGACTTGTGCAGTTTCAGTATCTGCGCCAAGGCAAGTACAAGGCGTTCTGGCTCGATGACCGGAACCGCAACCGCCGGTGGGACCGTGAGCGGGAAGCCGCACAACCCTTTCCAACCGATACCCTGATACTTGACAGGGAAGGAGAAGCGGATCTGGGCAAGGTGTTCATCATCCGTGCAGATACCATAGCGCCGGTGCTTCAGGCCGTCGGCATGCTTTCGGAAGTCCGGCTGCGCCTCCGCTTCAGCGAGGATATTGAGATCGGGGATGACGCCCGGATATCCGTCTTTCATGAGGATCACACCTACGCGACCGATGCGGTTCCGCTTTTTGTGGATCCGGAAAATCCCAACATCCTGTTCGCCCAGGCCATGGACCCGCTTCCTGACGAGGCCGTA
>SKYW01000083.1 GCA_007127695.1 Balneolales bacterium
ACTAAGCTTGCACCACCACGATGGAGCCGAAATATATTTTTGTTACCGGGGGAGTTACGTCCTCCCTCGGAAAGGGTATCATTTGTTCATCCCTGGGACTGTTACTCGCCACCCGCGGCCTGCGGGTCACCATTCAGAAACTCGATCCCTACATCAACGTCGATCCGGGAACCATGAACCCCTACGAACACGGGGAGGTCTACGTCACTGATGACGGCGCCGAGACGGATCTCGACCTGGGGCACTATGAGCGGTTTCTGGGTATCCCCACTTCGCAGGACAACAACGTTACCACGGGCCGGATCTACTATGACGTGATCACAAAAGAGCGGCAGGGGGCCTATCTCGGACAGACCGTGCAGGTGATCCCGCACATCACCGATGAGATAAAGTCCAGCGTCAAGGCCATCGGTAATTCCGGCAAATACGATATCGTGATTGTGGAAATCGGCGGGACCGTGGGCGACATCGAGGGCCTGCCCTACATTGAGGCGATGCGCCAGCTGCGCTACGATGTCGGTCGCAACAACACGCTCTCGATCCACCTGACGCTGGTTCCCTACCTCAAGGCGGCCGGCGAGCTCAAGACAAAACCGACACAGCACTCGGTGAAGACCATCTATGAGCTTGGCATGCAGCCTGACATTCTTGTCTGTCGCGCTGAAATCCCGCTCGACCATGGCATCCGCCGCAAAATCGCCCAGTTCTGCAACGTAGAAATTGAGGATGTGATCGCGTCCCTGGATGCGCGCTCTATCTATGAAGTTCCGCTGCTCATGAAAGAGGAAGGACTGGACCAGAGGGTGATCCAAAAGCTGCAGATACAGGCAGATGAGCCGGATCTGACAAGCTGGATCCGCTTTGTGGATGCCGTATCCCATCCAGACCACCGTATCCGTATTGCATTGGTTGGCAAGTATGTCGATCACCAGGATGCCTACATGTCGATCGTGGAATCCTTTCGCCATGCCGGTGCCGTGAACAATTGTGAAGTGGAGATTGTCTGGGTTTCGTCGGATTATCTCAACGCAGAAAATCTGGAGTCGCATCTGAACGGGGTATCCGGTGTTTTGGTTGCCCCGGGATTCGGCGGCAGGGGAATAGATGGCAAGCTGGCCGCCATCACCCATGCCAGAAAGCAGAAACTCCCGTTTTTAGGTATCTGTCTGGGAATGCAGTGTGCCGTGATAGAATATGCCCGCAATGTCTGCGGGATGGATGGTGCCAACAGCACGGAATTTGATCCGGAGACCCCCCATCCGATAGTGGATCTGATGCTGGAGCAGAAAAATATCAATGACAAGGGCGGAACCATGAGACTGGGTGCCTATGACTGCTCGCTCGAGGAGGGGTCCCACACGGCCAGGGCTTACGGTGAACCACTCATAAGCGAACGGCATCGGCACCGATATGAACTGAACAACAAATACCGGAAAGAACTGGCTGAACACGGGCTGCGCGTGACCGGAATAAATCCGGAACGCGACCTTGTCGAAATCGTCGAAGCAGAAGATCATCCCTGGTTCGTTGGGGTACAGTTCCATCCTGAGCTCAAGAGTACGGTCGACAGACCGCATCCGCTTTTTGTGAACTTCGTAGCGGCTGCCCTGAAGTACGCCAATGAAAACCGCCTGGCTGAACCTCTCAGGGCGAAAAGGCAGGAAAACACGGTTTGACATGGCGGATGCAGGGTCTTTCAGAAATACCGTGAGAATCCGGGTGAACGGGTTGCTGGTGCTGGACCGCTCGCTGCTGATGGTGCACCTGATGTCACCGGTCGCCGGCCGGTTGATATGGATGCCGCCTGGCGGCGGTGTTCAGTTCGGTGAGTCCCTCACAACGACGCTGCAGCGCGAGATGCTCGAGGAGACGGGAATACAGGTCACTCCTGGTCCGCTATGGTACCTCAATGAGGTCATCCACGACGATGTCCATGCCATGGAATTCTATTTTCTCTGCGAACAAGTTGGAGGGACGTTGCGTACCGGCAGCGATCCTGAATACTCCGATGCCGATCAGATCATCAGGGATGTATCGTTCCTGCCTTTGGAGACCCTTGACCGGGACGATATCCATCCCGCTTACCTGAGAAAAGGATTCGCGGAAGATCTGCGGAAGAAGCCGGGTCAGATATTCCCGAAATTCATCTGAAATTCTCCAAATTCATCTGAAACTTCCGATTCCGGCCGCTTGTTTTCAGCTCCCTTTTCAGACGGACCTGGAAATCGCCGTAATCCGGATTCCAGTGCATGCTCTTGATGCGAAATCCGTATTTGAGGCCAACCACGATCATACCGGGATAGAGCGCAGGAAAGGTGTCGTACTGCATTTCGCGGAAGCCGAGCAGAATGGCGTCCTGGATCATGGCATCCATAAGCATCCTTGACACGCCACGATTGCGAAAAGCGGGGTCGGTGGCACTTTTCGCGGAATAGAAAACCCGTCGATTCAATGCGTACCCTATTTTGAATCCGGCCAGGCGGCCGTTGCAGTGTGCCGTGAGGAATATGAGCGGTTCATGGTCCAGGCGGTTGATAAGCCGATCCTCGCTGAAAACGCGTCGGTTCAGGTCCAGGACCGCATCCAGATGATCAAAACTGTCGCGCAGCACCGTAATATTCCGAATCCGGTTTCTTTCATCTGCTACTTTTTCTTCCATGCATTTTGACCGTTGTTTTATCAGCGGTATTTTTGAACGGGAGCAATCAACGAATGGTTTTATCCACCATGTCATAAATATAATGGCAGTTCTGCAAAAATGCGCGGTCTACCTGCGGTAAAATCGGTAGAATTCCAATCAAACAAGCCAAAGATACAGAGCGATATGAACATTCGGATTCAGCAAATCAACGTAACCGTCGGCGATATCCAGGGAAATGGAGCGCTCGTGCTCAAGGCGCTCCGGGAGGCAGAGCATGACGGGCTGGATCTGCTTGTCCTGCCCGAACTCGTGACCTGCGGTTATCCGCCAATGGACCTTCTGGAGCGCACCTCCTTCCAGGACGCATTGTTTGCACTGAATGAACAGCTGGTCAAGGCGACCGGCAATACCGCTCTGCTTTTTGGAAGTATCGGAGAGAACCCTGCCCCGCAAGGCCGGCCGATCTATAACATCGCGATTCTTGCCCACCAGGGAAAGACGGTGGATGTGGTCCGGAAAACACTGCTGCCCACCTACGATGTATTTGATGAGTTCCGGTATTTTGAACCGAACAAGGAAATCCACGTGACCGAATGGGCCGGCAGGAAATGGGGCATCACCATCTGTGAGGACATCTGGAACAACCAGAACGAGTACAACTACCACACCTACGATATCGAGCCGGCCGAAGAATTGCGAAAACAGGGTGCCGAGGTCCTGATCAATATTTCGGCCTCGCCCTTCACGCGACGCAAACCCGAGATGCGGGAGGATATGCTGCAGCGACACGCCAGAAGGCTCGGTATCCCTGTGTTCTACTCGAACCAGGTGGGGGCCAACACCGAACTTGTGTTTGACGGTATCAGCTCGGTGATTTCGGCGGATGGAGAGGTGCTGATGCGACTGGCAACGCTTGAAGAGGACCGGGGCGACATCCACTGGCCGGACTCGGGGCCGCCGGAACCCGCAGGCACGACCCGCACGACCCACCCGACCCGCACGACCCGCACTACCCACCCGTTGGCACCGTTCCCGGGAGCCGAGGAGCGGATTTTCAAGGCATTGGTCCTTGGTTTGCGTGACTATGTGTCAAAAAGCGGCATGCCCGGACGCGTTGTGCTGGGCCTGAGCGGCGGGATCGATTCGGCACTGACGGCCGTAATCGCAAAAGAAGCCCTTGGTCCGGAACAGGTGCTCGGTATTACCATGCCCTCCCAGTATTCAACCGAGGGAAGTGTCACCGATTCGGAAATACTTGCCAGGAATCTTGGAATCCGGCTTTACAATCTGCCCATAAAATTCATTTTTGATTCATTCCTTGAAGCGCTTGATCCGGTTTTCGGGGACACGGATTTTGATGTAGCCGAGGAGAACATCCAAAGCCGCAGCAGGGGTGCCTTACTTATGGCCGTATCCAACAAATTCGGTCATATGCTGCTTAATACCGGCAACAAATCGGAATTGGCGGTCGGATACTGCACGCTATACGGGGATATGGCCGGGGGCCTTTCCATCCTGTCGGATGTCTATAAAACCGAGGTTTTCCGGATATCGCGCTGGTTGAATGCGTCATACTATCAAAAAGAGGTTATTCCGCAGAGCACCATTGAGAAGCCGCCGAGCGCCGAACTGCGGCCGGACCAGAAAGATACCGACTCCCTCCCTGAATACGGCATACTTGACGGCATACTCAAGGCCTATATTGAGGATCTGCGTCCGGCAGAGGCCATTATAGAAGCCGGTTATTCCGCGGATCAGGTACGGGATGTGATCCGGATGGTGGATCGCAACGAATACAAGAGAAGGCAGGCGGCACCGGGGTTGAGGGTCAGTTCCAAGGCGTTCGGGTTTGGCCGTCGGCTGCCAATTGTCCAGCGCTGGACGGAAATGGGGTAAATGCTACAAATTCTTTCGATTGTCACACTTTTGCCGTAATTTAGGCCGATGTGTCCGACAGCATCGAATCTGCTGTCATCGCTTCCATAATTACTGTCATTCATCCGGGTTCCATAACGCAGAATATCATGATTTTCAGAGTACTGCTGACAGTGTGTGCTGTCACCCTTATCTCCGGGGCCGTCTTTGCCCAGGAGCGTGCAAAAAGCATCGAACTCCAAGCTGTGGAACCGCTCATGCTGCACGTAAACCGTGCAGAGCTTGCGCAAACGCCCGTGCTGGATCAGCCTGAGCCGCTTTTTTTCCCGCTGGAGCGCGAAGAGCTAACGGATGAAAATAATGGTAGCACGCGCCTGCCGGCAGAGCAGCTCCAGCGGCTTGCATATATCTACCGGGTCCACCTGCTCTCTCTGGAAGCACAGATCAATGCCGATCCGGTATCTGCTGAGGACTACATCACCGATGCGCTTCACGCCATCCAGACACTGCTGGACGATTATCCGGAGATTCGCAACAGCCGCCAGTTTGCCGAACTCTACCGCACGGTCATGACCGAATACCAGGAATTCTATGGTATTACGGATCCTATCGTTGATGTGCAGGGAGAAATATTCCAGGTCCACCAGGAACTGATGATGGCTGAGCAGGAGGATTGGTTCGACAAGCAGATGTTCGTGCTGCCG
>SKYW01000080.1 GCA_007127695.1 Balneolales bacterium
CGGGAAGCGCGGGGCGATGTCCCATTCCTTGTGGAAGTGCGCCGCATTTCTCCAGTACCCTTTTGTGAACCGGGTGAGGCCGAGGTCGCCGGTCGTCTTGCCACCGAGGTGCACGACCTGTTCCCGGTTGTCGATTGCGATCCGGAAACCTTTTCTCTGCATCCGGTAGCAGAAATCGGCGTCATCAAAATAGGCGAGTCCGTATTCCCGGCTCATGGCGAGTCCGGGCTGGTTGCGGAACGCCATCATGTATCCGTCCACGATATCGGTGTCGGCGAACGGCTGGTCATCGGTGTGGTCGTCGCGCTGCGCCGGATTCCAGGTGTTCTGCTCCGTTCGCGGGACAATCAGGCCAATGTCCGGGTTCTTCTCCAGTTTGTGCGCAAGACGGGACGGTACGGGATTCCGGAGCATCACATCGTTGTGCATGACTATGACGAATCCATCACCCGCCTTGATAAGGCCCTGGTTTACGGCTCCGGCAAACCCCAGGTTCTGCTCGTTTCTCAGAACCGTGAGCTGGGGGTGCTCCCTCATCAGCTTGCGGAGAAAGCTTGCGGTGTCATCCACGGAACCGTTGTCAATGACAATGATCCGGGTCCGGTCCGTGGAAGTCTGGCGGAACACGGAAGTGAGGCAATCCTCAAGGACCGGCCGCTGAACAGTGGCGGTGGGTATGATGATGGTGAGTTGCGGCTGCCGTCTGATCTCGTCGCCAAAAACGGAAGAGGATTTTATCTGCTCACCCTCTTTCGTATCGCCTGCAACAGGCGGAGCCCCGGCGGGTTCATCGCCCGCGCCGGCGGACTTTTCTTCTTTCTCCTCTTCCTTTTCAACAGGTTCGTCCTCCGGCTGGACAGGCTCGTCCTCCGGCTGGACAGGTTCGTCCTCACGCTGGGTGGAATCGCTCTCCGGCTGGACGGGTTCGTCCTCCGGCGTTACAGAAGTTTGCGGGTCTGTGTCGCTCAGATCAATGTAAAATCCGTCGTCATCGTCCCCGCCGGCCTTGCCGGTATCCTCTTCCTCAGAAGGGACCGTCTCTCCCCTGTCGACGGAATCCGCTTCGCTCTCCTCCGGCTTTTCCTCAAAGGAAATGACAGAAGACAGGTCATCCTCTGTTTCATCTGGTTGGTCCGGGGTTTCCTCCGAACTCTGCAATTCATCGACGGTTTCCGGCGGCACCTGCTCACCGGCGACGTCGGTTTCTGCAGTCTCAGGCTCATCGGCAGCATCCGCATCCACCGTTTCCGGTTTGTCGCCGGCCTTCCCGAGATCATATCCATGCTTGAGCTCCGCCGCCTCAACATAGCGTCGCATTTTCTCCAGGATCTGGATCTTGAACAGGCGGGCGCGCCGATGGTCCGGTTCCGCAGCCATGATACGGTTCAATATCTCGAGTGCCGCCACGCTGTTGCCGGACTTGTACAGCGTCTGGGCTTCCTGGTACAACGGCTCCGCACTGCCCTCGTCCTCTTCGGTATCCGTGTGGCCGAAAGAGCGCAACATGCGGAAGGCCTTCTCCTGTCCGGAAAACGACAGCTCGGGTATCCGAAGCATGGCCAGCACGCATTCCTTCTTGCTGCGGTCGTCCATCTCCATGCGCCTGGTTTCACCCTTTGCAAACAGTTTTGCCGGGATGGGGTCGGAGTCGGACATCAGGCGTATCGCCAGTTCCGTGGCATGGCGGGTGGACCAGTGCGGATCGGTGAACTTTCGGATGGACCGCATCTTCCCGAGGTCGAACAGGTAGTTGCGATCGTACGGAATCCGTTCGTTCTGAAGCAGGTGAAGCCAGTCCATGGGCGATTTCGGGACCGGATCCTCCATGGCGACGGCCGTGTGCGCGTTGGATGCGATCAGGGATTCCATGGCCTCGCCGAGCCAGTCCTGATCCACGGAGTTCAGGTTTTCAGGGATCCAGAGAATGCGGCCGCGTACCTGCTCCAGGGCATTGTTCAGGGAGTTGCCCCTGCCGCGCGGCGCTTCCTGCTCAAAGAAATAGGTTTGGTCGTGCTGATAGTACTCAATCAGCGAACGAATGGATTCCGTGGTGCCGTCGGTGGAGGCATCATCGATGATGATGAATTCGCAGGGGATGCGCTGGATGGAATAGAGCGCTTTCAGGGTCGGCTCTACCCACTCCTCGCGGTTGCGAAATACAGAGATGACGGATAATGTGGGTTCTGGGATATGCACGGCATCAGATTGCGTCCGTTGAACGGTTCAGTGCACAATATACGATGTTCCGGAACCAGATACGCAATGCTGAGTTAAGCCTTTATGCTTATGCGGTCGTCTACCGGGTGGATGCGCTACGTGCCGGAACCTGCATCCGGATCATCATGCTCGATGATGGTGTCGAATCCGCGCCGGCTCAGATCCCAGTACAGTACGCCGATGGCACCCACGCCGACAACGGAACAGAGCAGGGCGTAGCCGTAATTGCCGAAGAGGAAATGTCCGAATCCGAACAGGGCCATGTAGACCAGCACCACGCCGGCTGCCCAGTTGCCCAGAAGCGGCCAGAGCGAACCGTCGGATTCCACATCAAGGTTCTGTTCTTTCATCGGGCCCCAGCCGGGTCCGCCCGGACGCACACGGCGGTAGAACTTCCTCAGTTTTTCGTTTTCGGTGGGTTTGGTCAGGAAGGTGACCAGCAGCCAGACCACGGTGGTGATGGCTACGACGTAGAACAGGTTCATCGGGAAGGGATCGGTGATGCCGGGGACCTGCACGCCGAGCAGCACAAGGATCACCAGGAAGATCGGGGTGAGGGAGGCGGCCAGCTCGCTCCAGGCGTTGATCCGCCACCAGTACCAGCGCAGGATGAGCACCAGGCCGAGTCCGCCGGAAGCGGTCAATACCAGTCCCCACGCCTGTTTGATGGTGTCGAGCTGGGTGGTTACGATGAACGCGGTCACGGCGAGCAGGGCGGTGACCACGCGGGAGACAAATACGTAATAAAGCTCATCGCCGTCGGACTTGATGAACCGGCGCCAGAAGTCGTTGACCAGGTAGGAGGTGCCCCAGTTGAGGTGGGCGGCAAACGTGCTGGTGAAGGCGGCCAGGAACGCGGCGAACAGCAGGCCAAGCAGTCCCGGGGGGAGCACGTCGCGCATCACCAGGACGAAGCCTTCACGCGAGTCGGTCAGGTCCGGATAGAGGACCAGCGAAACCAGCGCCACGATGATCCAGGGCCAGGGGCGCAGGCAGTAGTGGGCGATGTTGAACCACAGGGTTGCGAAAAGCGAGTGTTTTTCGTCCTTGGCGCTCATGATGCGCTGGGCGACGTAGCCGCCGCCGCCGGGCTCTGAGCCGGGATACCAGCTCGACCACCACTGCACGCCGAAGTAGGCGGCAAAGGCGCCCACGCTGAGGGTGAGTACCGCGAATCCTTCGGCCGTCTGGCCAACCGTCGGCAGGAAGTTGAATGTTTCCGCCGGCAGCTTTTCCTGAAGACCGGAGAGACCGCCGATTTCCGGGATGTTCACGGCGAATACGGCCAGTACGATGGTTCCGCCGAGAGCGATCACGAACTGGAAGATATCGGTGACGGCTACGCCCCAGAGTCCGGAGATGAGGGAGTAGAACGCCACGAAGATGATCAGGAATCCAACCAGGGCCAGCGGCGCACTGATGGTGATGCCGATGAAGGAAAACGACTCCTGTCCGAACAGTGTCATGCCGGGGAAGAGCACGTTGAAAATGGACTCCATGGCCAGGCTGACCCACCCGAGGATGATGCAGTTCATCAGCAGGCCGAAATAGATGGCCTTGATGCCGCGCAGCCAGGCGGCTTCCGGACCGCTGTAGCGCAGTTCGATGAATTCCACGTCGGTCAGCACGCCGCTTCGGCGCCACAGGCGGGCAAAGAAGAAGACGGTGAGCATGCCGCCCATCACGAAATTCCACCAGAGCCAGTTCCCGGCAATGCCGTTTTCGGCGACCATCTCGGTGACGGCCAGCGGGGTGTCGGCGGCAAAGGTGGTGGCAACCATGCTGGTTCCGATGATCCACCAGGGCATGTTGCGTCCGGAGAGGAAGAATTCGGTGGTGTTCTTGCCGGCGCGGCGGTAGAAATAGAACGCGATGCTCAGCGACAGCACGAAATATCCGGCTACAAGAAGCCAGTCAAGAGTTGTCAGTGTTGAAACCATGCCCTGTAATGATTTGGAATTAACCGTGGATGATCACCAGTACCCGTCGCGGTATGCTCGTCGTTTGATGAGACGGCAGTGGAAAACGTGCACCCGGGAAGTAAAAAAAATCACGAACGGAATATGGGACATTGGTTGTCAAAATTCAATCGGAATCGAAAGAATGGGAAAACTCTGGAACCTGTTGGGAAGTGATTTTATTTCGTTTTTTTCGTATATTTCTTGGCTATCATGAAAACGAATATCATTTCGGCTTGACTATATTGACTATGAGTTCCGTCCAACAGAACGGTATTGCAAAGGAAGTGGCTTCGCGGCGCACGTTCGCGATCATTTCCCATCCCGATGCCGGTAAGACCACGCTTACCGAGAAGCTGTTGTTGTATGGCGGAGCCATTCATGAGGCCGGATCCATCAAGCAGCGCAAGGCGGCCCGGCACGCCGCATCGGACTGGATGGCCATCGAGCAGGAACGCGGCATCTCGGTCACCTCGTCCGTCCTCCGGTTCGAAAAAGACGGCATCCGCTACAATCTGCTGGATACGCCCGGACACAAGGACTTCTCCGAGGATACCTTCCGCACGCTTATTGCGGCCGACTGCGCCCTGATGGTGATCGACGTGGCCAAAGGGGTCGAGGAGCAGACCGAAAAACTCTTTGAGGTGTGCCGCCTGCGGAACATCCCGGTCATCACGTTCGTGAACAAGTGTGACCGTCCCGGTATGGATCCGCTCGAAGTGCTCAGCAATGTCGAAGGCAAACTGGGCATCACCGCCGTGCCCGCGAGCTGGCCCATTGGGTATGGTGCCGATTTCCAGGGGGTGTACGACCTTATCGGCCGGGAGCTGCATCTCTATAAAAAGAACAAACACGGCGCGCTCATGGCCGACTCCGAACTACTTCCTCTGGAAGAAGGACTTCAGGAAAGTACTCTTGGCGAACAAGTTAAGCAGGATTATATCGAAGAAATCGAGCTTATTGGCGACGAGTATGCCAACATGGATCCCGGGCAGTTCCAGAACGGTGAAGCAACCC
>SKYW01000278.1 GCA_007127695.1 Balneolales bacterium
CTGATCAAAACCGGAACACAAGTCCGCTCCAGGCAGCGGACAGGTTCATGCCTCGCCTCGTCGATGACGGCGTGGTCATGACTCCGAAGGTAAACTCGAAGTTTTTGAGGTCCAGGCCGGTACCGGCTGACAGGTTAACAGCGGAATATCCACCCGCCCTGACTCCGAATCGCAACGGAACAGCTTTGAGAATGCGATATTCCGTACCCAGTGCGGTATAGAACCTGCGGCTGTTAACACCGCGGTTGTTGATGCCCTTTCCCACATCCAGCATCACACCAAGCCGGCCCATGGTCAGGGATCCGCCGAGATGGAACATGGGAGTCAGGCCGATCCTGTGGTTGCTGACATCACGCGGAGCAAAATTGCCATAGATGTCACTGCCTATGCTGTCCTCCAGGACATATTCCAGATAATTCGAGAGGTCACCGTCGAACTCCTCGTCTATGTACTCGAAATCAACCGAAAGGCCATCCCACAGGAAGGTATCCCTGGCCCTGAAGTCGCCGGGGTTCCTGTTGAAATTGATTCCGCCCAGATCGGTGATGGCCAGGGAAGCCCTGAGGATCTGCGGCCCGGTTCCGATGACCGGCAGGGACACATCCCGCATATACCACTCGAACGTGGCCCCGAGGTCAAGTCCGAAACCCGTTCCCTGCGTTCCTCCGAGATCCGAAAAAGAGTCATCATCCAGATAATCATCCAGCACCGCATCCTTGTTTCCCCGGACACGCCGCTCTTCATAGTAGGCTGTCAGGTCATCGGTCAGGTTGCCGGTTGTAAGGATGTAATATTCAAAGTCATGCACTACGCTTGACTCCAGCTCGCGTCCAGTCACCTGGAGCTGCGACTCCAGGCCCATTTTGGCATAGCCCAGGCCAAACAGGATTTTAGGTGCTGCGCCGGCATACACGCGCATGGATCCGGGAGCATTACGATCGGTATTCTGCCAGAGCTGCATCGCAAAACCGAATGAAAGTTCCCACAGGGCCAGCATCTCGGTATTGAAATTGACTTTTTTAGGGTCGCTGAACACCTCGGTATTGAGGCCGGTGAGTGCCAATTCGAACATTCCCTTGCTCATACCTGCATTGCCAAGGGTCCGTGCACGTGCGGCGATACTGAACGCCATGTCATCCCTTCGGTAGCTCGCGCCCAGGGGTACCACATCGACGCCAAAAGCAGCCTTGGAAGTAGAGAGCGGACTGGTACCGAACCAGTCGTCGGAAATGAGGAGCGCCCTTTCGGTATCGATGGTATGTCCTTTGGTGAAATGCCTGTTGTACAGTCCGATATTGATGAGATTGCCGCCGGCAGATGAATGGAGTCCACCTATGATGCCGAAATTCACCCTGGTTTCCCGGTCGGAGATCATGAGATTTGCCGGGTTTATAAACGTGGCGTGATATCCCGTGATGTAGGCACTTCCCCCTCCGCCCAGCGCGGTATTCACGGAGGTGCCATGATGGCTCTGTGCCACGGCAATGTGTTCCGTGGCCGTTGAACACAGGATAACCGCTGAAATAAAGCAAATAATTTTGGCTGCTGTACGGGTCATGATAGACAGAATGTTCAATTGACCTTTATGGATGTTTTGAAGCTGGCATTCACACTGATGCCAATAAAGTCGTCGGCTCGCACTTTCACTTCGCCTGATATATCGTCTCTGCTCGTGGCAAGTTCCCCTGCCAGTCTTATACGGCGTGTCCGGTAGAGGTAGTCCAGCTGTTCTCCGGTAAGCCGTATCTCCGCGGTGCCGATTTTGGGTCGATCCACGAAACGGGTTACGGAATGCACGTCGGCGGCATCAATACGAAAAGTGACCGGATCCAAAGGCTGCCCCGTTGTTGAGAAAATCAGCTCCTCATTTACGTCGAGAAACTCCAGGGTCATTCCGGCGGCAAACGGCAAGCCGTTCTCATACGAAACATACAGGGCAGCTTCGCTTATTCTTGTATCGTCTTCGGGTTTCGGCAGGTCCGACAGATCCGCTGATATCATATCCTCGAACGAAGCGGGGGCCCCCTCAGCCGTGGACAGGTTGATAGGAATATCGATCCCCATGCGGGCATCGAATACCACCGGGTTAACGATAAATCCTTCCTGGTCATCCGGATTGACAACAATCTTTCCGATAAAACGTATTTCCACCGGCAGGTTGCTCAGAAAATCCTCCACGTTGGTTGTTTCGGAATCAAAACGGATCACCTGGTTGCGGATTACTTCGCCAATTTGCTCTGACGGATCCACATGGAATGCGACCAGGTCCGATCGGGGGATCTGGACTCCGCGCATGAACAGATTGTGATAGTCTTCGCCGGGACCCACTTCACGGGCCGTACCTGGTTTCCCGGAGAGAAACACTTCTTCGCCCTTGTTATTGATTCCCAGAAACGCACCAATGACAGTTCCTCTGACCCCCAGATTGGTGTCATAAATCAGATCAAAAGAGGGATTTATCAGTTGCAGGTCCGACAGACGTTCGGAGAGTTCCTCCAGGCCTTCGATTTCCGTGATCTCTGCTTCCCTGTCATTGAACAAGTCAACGATGCCATCGTCACCGTCATCCTCGCCAAGGAACTCCACCCGTCGCTGTACCTGTCCGAATGCGGTTCGGATACTCACATCCTCAATTTCAATAGATGTGGAAAAACGATCCGATGCCAGGACGGTCCGGATGCTGTCATCACCGGCGGCATTCCTGGTGTCTTCGGTCACAGCGATAAGGTTATAGGACACTCGGTTATCCGGTGCATATATCCTCGCGTTTTCAAGTGAGGTAGTGAATTCCGGTTGCGGTCGGGTGTCAGAACTACGCTGTATCCGGTTGCTGCCGGAGAACTCGACCCAGAGGGAATCGGAGGGGAGATATCTGCCGCTTCCATCGGTGTCTGTCCTGATGCTGGGAAAAGAGACGATCAGGGTATCGATATCCAGGTCGATGCCGTTGGCAAACTCATGGATCCTCAATAAACCTCCGGCTATTTCCACGAAGTGGTCTTCGCTGGTCAGTCGAAAGTCGTCATCCTCAAATTCCACCTCTTCCGAAACGGAGAAGCTTTGGGATTTCAGTACCGCGGAAGCCGAACTGAGTTGTGCAGAACCCTCCATTTCGATCATGATAAGGTCTGTTGCGCGGATGGTGGCAGGTTCGGTGGTGCCCGGCGAGGAAGCCGTCCCGCTGTACGAAATGCGGTTGGAAATACCCGTATTTTCCAGCGGAACCAGAACTGCGCGACTTTCAAGAGGCGGTATTTCAATGTTGCTTATTTCGGCAATGTCGGAACCGAACGCAAAGAAGCGTCCGGTATTCTTGGCAGTAAATGACTCCGCATTGAAAAGCCTGAGATGCTCAATAAAAAGCGGGATTTCCGTCTGATTACTGATCTCCAGGCGCAGCTCACCCTCCTCCACCTCGGCATTCACAAAGTCGCCTTCTACTTCTTCGGTATCCTCGAGGATGATATCTTCCTGCGGATCGATGTCGGACCGCGCCTCCACAAATTCAAGCTCACTGGTACGGGAGGTAATCAGGAAGAACTGATTCCTGTCCACCGAAAGCCCTTCACCGCCGGGGGTTCCGAGGCTTATCTGGTAGGTCAATTCTGCGGTCAGCTTCTGTCCGGTGAGATCCAGGACCACCTCGGCTGACTCATCCGGCCCCAGGCTTGTCGCTCCGGGACTTGTAATGTTAACCAGTTCTTTTGGTTCATCCAGAACCACTCCGTCCGAGTTGAACACGGTGATCTGCGGCATGGCGGTCAGTGTACTGTCCTGAAGCTCAAGCGGTGTGTTGTTGATGATCAGCAACTCCAGCTGATAAGCCTCACCTGGACCGGGATCATCAGCCACAATGGCATATTCAAAATCGGGATTGGATGAGGAGAGGGGCTCAATATCCGGATTGAGCACCTGTGCCCTGATATTGCCGGTGGCGTTACGGACCGTCAGTCTTTGCTCTTCCGACCTCACCGTGAGCTCTCCGGGTTCGCTTGCCATATTCTGGGACTGCCACTGGATCTGCACCTCAAATGCCAGGTTGGTCTCAAGCAGATCACCCGGTTCAAAAAGGATGATTGCTTCCCTGGATTGGCCGTCAGGAACGGGACCGAATTCCAGTGTATTTCCGACCGGAACCGGGGCCGTGTCGGCATTGCTTAGCAAGGTGGCTGTGATATCCTCGATATCAAATCCGAGGTCGTTAGTGAAGAGAAACAGCAATCCGCCGCTTTCGATTTCAGCACGCACAAACCCAGGGGTGTCCAGTGGCACGATCAAGGTCTCATCAACCGGACCTGGAACAGGAGTGCCGGCACTGAAATCACCGGGATCCAGCCCTGTGACCTCTTCAAAACCGGCAGAACCCGAAGCGTTAAATTCGATTTCAAAATCACCGATTTCCATCGCTTCATCTTCCAGATCCTCAGGTTCTCCGCTTATATTCCCTATCTCTGTGTCAAAACTGGCAGAAAAGTCATCGATTTCGAGGGTTCCGATTTCGCTTTCAACAGCGGTTGGCTCGATATCCACTTCCGGAATGATGTCGTCCAGTTCTGCAAATTTAAAATCTACCTCCGTAGAAAGAAAAACGAGCTGGTCCTGGCCGATCCGAAACAGATCCTGGAAATTCTCACTGGTGGTGTCGATGATAGCCCCTTTTCCGTCCCCAATAAGCTTGTAGGTTGTACTTTTTATGAGGGGGATGTCAAAAGACTGTTGCAGATTGAAATCCGGACTGGAGGGTCGTTCGCAGGAAACGGCAACAAACAGGAATACTGCTGCAACAGTGATCCGGTTAATTTTCATAATACTTTATAATGATATAAATAGGGCAGGGCGCAAGCGGAAGCCCTTTCATGGTAAAAAAGATCGTCTGTGATATCGATGTAAAAAATGGCCTTCTGCCGAACCTGCTCTGTTTCGTATCGGTTCAGCAATAAAAAATATTCACAACAGAGCTTCTATAATCTTGAATGAATGTAACCAATTTTTCGTAAATGCAATAATATGCGGAAAAAATTGGCGGGACGGCACAGGGTTGGCAGGTGTGAGGTCGCAGACACCGGAAGGGAGCGGAGAGAGAGGGATTCGAACCCTCGGTACCCGGTTAGGGCACACTCGCTTTCCAGGCGAGCCCGTTCGACCACTCCGGCATCTCTCCGTATCGTGTCAGCCTTGGTTAAAC
>SKYW01000257.1 GCA_007127695.1 Balneolales bacterium
ACCTGCAGGCAGGCGACCAGGTTCTGATCCTCGAAATGGGCGCCCGCTACGCCGGAAATATCGATGAGCTGTGTCGCATTGCCCGGCCGGATATCGCCGTGGTCACCAATGTCGGCGTTGCCCATTTGGAGAGTTTTGGTTCGGTGGATGCGATCGCACACACCAAGGGCGCCCTGATCCGTCATCTGCCTCCCGGCGGAACCGCGCTGCTCAACGGGGATGACGATCGGGTCCGCGCCATGGCCGATCGGAGCGATATCTCTGTGATCCGGGCGGGAATCACGCAAGGCAACAACCACATCCACGCTGAAGAGATCACCTATGATGAGAACGGCTGTTCGTTTGTGCTGCATGTGACGCCGGAAAGCGGGGATTCCGGGAAGGGGGACGCCGTCTCCGGGGAAGCAACGCGAATCCGCAGCGATCATCTGCCGGAAACCCTGAGCGAAGGCGGATCGGAGCGGGTCACCATGGCGCTTCTTGGAGAGCACAGTGTGCAGAATGCGCTGCTGGCGGTGGGGGCCGGACTGGTCATGGGCCTGCGATTGCCCACCATCCGCGTGGCGCTGCAGAAAGCGCGGCCGGTGGAGCACCGCCTGGAACTAAAGAAGCGCAACGGGGTGCTAATCATTGACGATGCCTTCAACTCCAATCCCGTCGGGGCAAAAAATGCCATTTCGGTGCTGGCGGCATTCAAAACAGGCAGGAAATATATCGTAACGCCCGGCATGATCGAGCTGGGTGAGCGGCAGGAGGAGGAAAACCGGGAGTTCGGACGTCATGTGGCAAAACACACCCCGGACCATGTATACCTTGTTGGTGAAAACCAGACCCGGCCGGTTTACGACGGTCTCATGGAGGGAGGATATCCGGAGACGGGGATATCCGTGGTCGCCAGCCTTTTCGAAGCCAATGACCTGCTCAGGGAGCGGCTTGAGGATGGGGATGTGGTGCTGTATGAGAACGATCTGCCCGACAGCTATACCGAACGATAGCAGGGACATGGATGACCGCTGGCCGGGGCTCCGGAACGGGAGTATCCCTGAAAAAGCGAGGCGTTGCCAATAGCCGGGGGCTGATATTATTCAGCAAAGAACGGTCAGGATATCATTCGTTGCGCACGGCATCAGCCGGCTGGATGGAGGCGGCCCTGAGAGCGGGGTACCAGCTGGCGAGCACGCAGAGCAGCAGGCTTCCTCCCAGCACAAAACTGACATCCATCCACTGGATCTGTACCGGATAGGCCGAGATGATGAACGATTCCGCACCGGCCAGTTTCACCATTTCGTAGCGATCCTGCAGCCACGAGAGGGTGAGTCCGGTCGCGCCCCCCATGATACAGCCGATGAGCCCAATGTACCATCCCTGCCGCAGAAATATGCTCATGATATCTTTCCTGCGGAATCCTATGGACCGGAGCAGTCCGATGTCGCGCTGTTTCTGTATCACGACCATGGTGAGGGAGCCGACGATGTTGAGCACAGCCACAAGGACAATGATCATAAGGATGAAATAGGCGCCCCATTTTTCCAGGTTCATGACGTCGTAGAGCGGCTTTTGCAGGTCGTACCATGTCTGCACGCGGTACCGGGCGCCCAGCTCCCGCTGCAGGATGTGTTTGACGGCATTGGCGCGGTTGTGGTCATGCAAGCGGATATCCAGGCCTGACACCTCGTTGCGCAGGTCGAATAACCGCTGGGCTGCGGCGATATCGATGAACATGACCGGTTCGTCGATCACCTGTCTCATATCGTAGATCCCTCGCACTTCAAAGCGGCTTACACGCGGACCGGTGAACTGGGTGAGCGCGCGTCGCATGCCCGAAGCGCTGAGCAGGGCGATGTCATCCCCGATATTCAACCGGAGGCTGCGGCTGACCGGATCTGAAAGCAAAATACCCGGCATGCGGTTGCGAACGTCCAGGTCCAGCCCGCCGGCAAACATCAGGGCGTCCAGGTCGGCGTACCGGGCGAAACGTTCCGGGTCCACACCTTTCACAATAACAACCTGATCCCTTCTTCCACGGTGTGCAACAAGTGCCTTGCCCTGTATAAACGGGGACTGCACAGTGATTTCCGGTATTCCGGCAAGCGTCTGTTCCATTGATTCCGTAATCACGAAGGAGCGTGCTTCGGCCGACTCAATGCGCAGATCCGGGTCATTGGACAGCAGCATGCTTTTGATTACTTCAAAAAATCCGTTAAATACGGAAAGTACTACGATCAGCAGGGCGGTTCCCACGGTTACACCGGCCACGCTGATCATGGTCAGTGTATTGATCAGGGATACATTTTTCCTTGAGAAAAGGTATCTTCTGGCTATGAGATGACTGGCTTTCAAGGGATTATGACCCGTAATTATTCAAGTGACAATTCAAATGCATGATCAGACAGCCTAACGCACCAGCGCGTATTCTGATGTACTTAATTTTAGATTAAATCTTTGTATTTTACCCGAGAATGTAAATAATCCTCCGAAATATATGCCTGTGATACAGAAGTTTCTCGACCGAGCTCAAATCACTGCACTGGAACGGGCCGATCACTCAGATCCATTTGCGGTACTAGGTCCGCACCAATACAAAAAGGGGAAAAAGGAGGGGATCGTCATCCGCACCTTGCAACCCAATGCCGAGTCCGTAAAGATATGGCTAGATAACGGGACATCCTATGAGGAGATGTCCAAAATCAGTGACGGTGGCGTGTTTGAGAGATTTTTTGAGGGAAAAGAAGAAGTGCCATCCTACTACTATGAAATAGTTCTTTTCGATGGCAATTCCTTTACCACGGCCGATCCCTATTCGTTCGGACCCACGCTGTCGGATTATGACATGCAGTTGTGGGGCGAAGGCAATCATCGCCGGGCTTATGAGTGGATGGGCTCGCATCAGATGAAAATCGGTGAAGTGATCGGAACACGGTTTGTTGTCTGCGCACCGGGAGCCAAGCGGGTGAGCGTGGTCGGCAGTTTCAATGAGTGGGACGGCCGCCGTCATCCGATGCGGAAATATCACGATCAGGGTCTCTGGGAGATCTTTATTCCAGGAATAATAGAGGGTGATATCTACAAGTATGAGATTGCTGTTGAGGGACAGGACCTTCCCTTGCTGAAGGCCGACCCCTACGCGGTTTACTCCGAACTCCGTCCGCGCAATGCTTCCATCGTCAAGGATATCAACTCCTACGAGTGGAAAGACGAGGATTGGATGACCCACCGCACAAAAGGGTTTGACGACCCCATGTCCATCTACGAAGTGCATCTTGGATCATGGAAAAAGAAAGAGCTGGATCCGACCGGGTTCCTTTCCTATCGCGAACTGGCCGACGATCTGGTTCCCTACGTAAAGGAGATGGGCTACACGCATATCGAACTGCTTCCGATTGCCGAGCATCCTTACGACCCCTCATGGGGGTATCAGATAACGGGATACTTTGCACCAACTTCCCGTTTTGGTCCGCCTGAAGACCTGATGTACTTTGTGGACCGGTGCCATCAGTCCGGCATAGGCGTGATCGTGGACTGGGTCCCGGCCCATTTTGCAAAGGATGACCATGGATTGCGGCTATTTGACGGTTCGGCGCTCTACGAGCATTCCGATCCGCGGCAGGGCGAGCATCGTGACTGGGGCACCCTCATCTTCAACTTTGGACGCACGGAAGTCCAGAATTTCCTGATTTCCAACGCGGTCTACTGGTGCGACAAATTCCATATCGATGGATTGCGTGTGGATGCGGTTGCCTCCATGCTCTACCTGGACTACTCACGGGAAGAAGGGGAATGGGTCCCGAACAGGTTTGGAGGAAGGGAAAATATCGAGGCCATTGATTTCCTGAAGCGCTTCAATGTGGTGATCAATGAGGAATTTGAGGGGGTAGTGACGATGGCGGAGGAGTCCACCTCGTGGCCCATGGTCTCACGTCCGACCTACGTAGGCGGGCTCGGCTTTGACTACAAGTGGAACATGGGGTGGATGAACGACACGTTGAAATACATGGCCATCGATCCCATATTCCGCAAGTATCATCACAACCAGCTTACGTTCTCGATGATCTACGCTTTCACGGAGAACTTCCTGTTGCCGCTCTCGCACGACGAGGTGGTGCACATGAAGCGGTCGCTGATCTCGAAGATGCCGGGCGATGACTGGCAGAAGTTTGCCAATCTGAGGCTGCTTTACACCTACATGTTCAGCCATCCCGGAAAGAAGCTGCTTTTCATGGGTGCGGAACTTGCCCAGTGGAGTGAATGGGACAGCGAAAAGCCCATTGACTGGGGCCTGCTCAACTATGACCAGCACAAAGGAATACAGACACTGGTGAGAGATCTCAACCGGATATACCGTGAGCAGAAGGCATTGCACCAGATTGATTTTGACTGGGGCGGCTTCCAATGGGTCGATTTTTCCGACGCGGACAACGGCATCCTTGCTTTCATCAGGAGAAGCAAAAAAGAGTATGATGCCGTGGTGTGCATCTTCAACTTCACTCCCCAGGTGCATTATGACTATGCGATCGGTGTCCCCAAGGCCGGCAGCTACAAAACGGTGTTCAACAGTGATTCGGAATTCTACGGAGGCAGCAATTTCGGCAACCTTGAACTGGTTGCTGAAGAAGGCGAGTTTCACAGCCAGCCGGCCCATGTCCGGATAAATATCCCTCCGTTGGCAGGAGTCATCATCAAATCCACGTAAACCTATCTGTTCTGTATATATGGACGCTATAAGATCCAGTGGTACCCTGGTTCACCCCACCTCTTTTCCCTCGGACTATGGAATTGGAGATATGGGGGACAAGGCGTATCAATTCATAGATTATCTTGAGGATACGAACCAGGGAAACTGGCAGATTCTCCCGCTTGGTCCGACCGGTTTCGGGAACTCGCCCTATGCGAGCTATTCGGCGTTTGCAGGAAATCCCTATCTCATAAGTCCGGACCTGCTCAAGGAGAAAGGTCTTCTGGAGGAAAAGGAGCTGGCCAAACACCGGCTTCCGCAGGACGCCAGTGCCGATTATGACAAGGCGTATGCCATCAAGGATGAACTATTCCAACTTGCCTGCAAGCGATTTTACGACCGCAATGACAATGAAGAGCAGAAACGGTTCAGGAAGTTCAAAAAAGAAAATGCCGTGTGGCTGGATGATTACGTCCTGTTCATGTCCTGTCTCATAGAAAATGGAAAGCGGCCGTGGAACCAGTGGGATGAAAAGCTGGCCCGCCGCGAAAAAAAGGCCCTGGACAGCGCCAGGAAAAAACTCAAAAAGCGCATCGAATCCCAGTACTGGGTCCAGTTTGAATTTTTTGAGCAGTGGATGGCGCTGCGCAAGTACGCCAACGATAAAGGCATCCGGATCATTGGGGATATCCCGATCTTTGTGGACCACAACAGCTCGGATGTATGGGCCAACAAGAGGCTTTTTGATGTGGACGAGACCGGCAACCGGCTGTTGGTGTCGGGAGTCCCGCCCGACTACTTCAGTGAGACCGGCCAGCTGTGGGGGAATCCGCTCTATCGCTGGGACGAACTGGAAAAAGATGGCTACCAATGGTGGATTGACCGTTTCAACCAGATGTTCACCATGTTTGATGCTATCCGCGTGGATCATTTCAGGGGTTTCGATGCCTACTGGGAGATCAAGGCCGATGAAAAGACAGCAGAGAACGGTCGCTGGGTCAAAGGACCGGGCGAGAAGCTGTTCAAGGCCATTGAGAAGAAACTTGGCAAACTTCCGATCATTGCGGAAGATCTGGGCGTGATTACGCCGAGTGTCGTGAAACTGCGTGATTCCTTCGGCTTTCCCGGGATGAAAGTGCTCCAGTTTGCCTTTGATGACCCGGGCAACGGTTTCCTGCCGCACAACTACCAGGATTCCAACTGCATTGTCTACTCAGGCACCCACGACAATGACACCACGCTTGGATGGTATGAGCAGGCGCCGAAAGACGAAAGGAATTATCTGCGCGAGTATACGCAGTCCGATGGTTCGGATGTGAGCTGGCAGCTCATCCGCCTCGGGATGCTCTCGGTTGCAAACCAGGCCATTTTCCCGCTGCAGGATTTCATGGAGCTGGATGGTGAGCACCGCATGAATTTCCCCGGAACAACGGAAAACAACTGGATGTGGCGGTACACCGATGATATGCTGAACGGCCTGGACCGTAACCGCATCCGGCATATCATTGCCATCAGTAACCGGAACCCAAACGATGTCAGAACCGATTCGAATTTATCGGATATAGATACAGAAGAACCCTGATAGTTTTCGGTTCAGGCCAAATTTGCGTATATTATGAGATTATCCATCGCGGTCGCCCTCCAGGATATGATGCAATCAGATATGGGAGGCAGCCAAGTGTCTGTATTCTTTTGATATGGCCGCTCTTTTCCGAGGGCTTGCGGGTCGTTCGGCCCTTATTTTGTACCTGACCCATTCGGAATCACAACAACAGTCCGGAAACGTGAATTGACCCATTATGAAAATTCTTTACGCTGCTGCTGAAATATCACCGTTCGCACGCATGACCCATACGGCGGACCTTCTTCGCTTTTTGCCGGCTTCCCTTCAGGATAAAGGATTCGAAATCCGCTTGCTTCTGCCTAAATACGGATCCGTAAACGACCGCAGGAACCGTTTGCACGAAGTGATTCGCCTTGCCGGCATCAAGGTCAGGGTAGGTGGTCAGGAAGAAAGCATGCGTATCAAAGTGGCGAGCATCCCCAACGCAAAACTTCAGGTGTATTTCCTGGATAACGATAAATATTTCAAGAGAAAAGGACTGTTCACCGATCCGCAGACCGAAGAGTTTTTCCCGGACAACGATCAGCGTCTTGTATTCTATAATAAGGGCGTTCTGGAAACCGTTAAAAAACTTGGTTGGAAGCCTGACGTCATTCACTGTCACGACTGGGCGGCCGGATTTATCCCGGTACTGCTCAAATCGGTCTACAAGAACGACGACAATTTTTCGCAGACCAAGGTGGTTTTCAATGTGCACAGTGCTGTCAACCACGGTATTTTCGATGATAGCATACTGGATCTGATGTCTCTTCCTGAAGATTTTGACCGCAGTTCGGTGATGTTTGACGGCAAAGTTGACTTTCTTAGGGCGGGGCTCTCTTACGCAGACCACGTCGTGACCGGTAACGAGCTCGGTTCGGAACTGGATGAGACGTTTGAAAAACTTGGCATTACGCCGGACAAGATCCAGGGCTCGCCTCAGGATGTATCCAGCAAATTTGCCGATTACTACAAAAAAATTACGGAATAAACTCTGGTTTTAAGCTATATGCATACGTTTGACGGCATTTTGAACCGTCTGACACTTCCCCTGTTGCTGCTTTTGGCAGTTGGACTTGTCTCATCTTGTGACGATACCCCGATAGTTGGCGGCGATCTATCAGCGGACGATGTAACAGTGAATTCCGATTCGCTGTTGATCTCCAGTCTTTCGGTTGTCAGCTCACCCTCTTTCAGTGGAAACCGGACATTTGTCACTACAGGTCGGGTTGAGGATCCCGTATTCGGCGATATGACGGCAACGGCGCTCCTGCGTCCATCGATCAGCAGAGAGTCCGAGGCCGATACCATAGGTGAAAACGCCGTCGTGCGCCTCAGCCTGAATATTAGCAGTCGGTATGGCGCGGAAACGGCCCGGAGTGATTTTGAAGTAGTGGAAATCGCCCGACAATGGAGAAGTTCGTCATGGCGCTATGATTCCATCCCCGCCCTTGCGAAAAATCCGGACATGAGCAGAAAAGTGGTGGGACGGTTTTCCATTACCGACGCCGACTCTGTAACGGTTCGATTGAGTGAGGAATGGACCGGCAAATACAGGGAAATTTTCAACAGGCGGACTTCGACATTGCGTGACTCCCTTTATCGTGCAGATATGCCCGGTCTGGCCATTGTGCCTGCGGAGGGTACGGAAAAAATGTTCTCGGTACAGGTTTCCCGGGCGAGACTGCTTATTGAGTCGGGTGGCGGCATGAGAGATCTCAGCAAGGAAATAAGCAGCTCGGCGATCAGCCTTGAGAAAGAGGGACCGGACGAAGCGGCCCCGGGCTCAAGCAAGCCGGTCTTCAACACCAGGGGCAGCATGCTTGAACTGGACATTGATTTTACGGAGGAGTTCCTTGGTACCACCAATTTTTCAAGGGTGGAACTCGTTCTTTATGAAGACACATTGCGCATGAAGACCGGCATTCCCGCTGATTTCGAGCGACCCCGATTCGAGACGATGCTGGTCTATTTTCTTAATCCGGATCAGCTGAATTTTGCAATTGCTGTCGATCCCAGTTTCCAGGCCACCCGTCGCGCCGAAGACAGTTCTTACCGTGTCAACCTGACCAACCTGGCCAATGAGCGGCTGCGCAACGGCGGAGACGACCGCAGGCTCTACGCAGTTGTAGGCGGAAATGACGGACGGCTTATCCCGACGTTATTGTCCGGTTTGGATAGCTCCGAAAGACAGCCAAAATTGTTAATTACCAGTATTTCCAAAGAGTAGTAAGCCCTCACCGAACCTATGAGAAGATTTGCCAAAACCATACCGGTCTTAGCCATATTATTGACCGGGATCTGTTCACCGTCTAAAGCCCAGGATGTGTGGAGGGGAGGTTCTGCCTATTCCCATTTCGCACTGGGCAGTCCCAATGACTTCCGGGCCTCCTATGCAAAAGGTATGGGTGTCTATGGGGTTGCCCTTCACGATCCAACGGTTCCGGGCATTTCCAATCCGGCAATTTGGTCCCGGGCGGTCTTTACCAACGCAAGCGGCGCTTTTGAGATTTCCAGTTACGATGCCACTTCGCGTGACACGCAATACCGGTCCACCCAGTTTCACGGCGGTCCATTCCAGGTGGTGATGCCGCTTATGAGAGATCGCCTTGGAATCAATCTGTCCCTTTCACCGCTGACTTCTTCCCGGTTTACGATGCAGAACCTGTATCAGCTGGCGCCGGATGAGAATCACACCGGCGAGGAGCTGAATTATGTCATCGAAAACAGGGGCAACGGTGGCATCAACAGGGTGGAGCTTGGAATAGGTTACCGGCTCACAAGAGGCCTCTCGATCGGGTACGCCCCTTCGCTGCTGATAGGCAACATCCGCCGCGATCAGGTTGTCTTTTTTGATAATCCGGATTATCGGCCTTCAAATCTGCGGGAATCTACATCACATTATGGATTTGGAAACCGTTTTGGCATATATTTCCAGCAAAGAAATGCTTTCCGGCAAAATGACCGGGTAACTCTGGGGGCAATGGTATCTCTGCCGGTCAATCTCGTTTCAGAGCGAAAACTTGAATCACGGATCGATTTCAATGATGTAACCATTCGTCCGCCGTCCGATTACGGTGACGGTCAGGCCGTCTATCCGATGGAAGCAAGTGCCGGATTTTCCTACAATCCCAATCCTTTTTTCCAGATTACCAGCGATGTGCTCTATCAGAACTGGAGCGGTTATTCCAATTTCAGCGGTGAGTCAGAAGCGTTCCTGAAGGACCGTATCAGGCTTGGCCTGGGCGGACAGTTCATCGCTGCCCGCAGGGATGCGTCCGGCTTTCTTTCGAACCTTATATACAGGTTGGGCGTATCATATGATACAGGCAACCTTAAACTCAATGACAAGGAAATTGAAACCTTTACCATTCATGGCGGCATCAGCATTCCTTCTTCCCGGACCAACTCCTCAATTGATATCAATGCCGAGTATGGATTCCGGGGAACGCAGTCGGCCGGACTGATTTCGGAAAGGGTTTTTGGAGTGAGTCTCTCTTTCAACTTGTCAGAGCTCATGTTTATACAACGTCGTCTGCAATAAGCAAACAGCAACAGATCAATTCTCAATATCATGGCAAAATCTATTCTTATCCTGATTGCAGCGCTGGTTATGACCAGTGCGGCAGGCGCTCAGCCCTTCGGTTATACACCGCTTCAGATCCAGTCTCTGTTTTCCGAAGACTTCCGGAACGAACAGTACGAGCAGGCACTGATCTACGGGCGCTGGCTGGTAGAGGCGCATCCGAAAGAGATGGAGGAGTACCCGGGCAACTATCCGGCCGAGCGCAACTTCCGCCGAATGATCGACACTTATGAGTACATGTCCACCCAGCAGGAAGATCCTGCCTTGCGTGAAGCATATCTTGACTCATCCTTGCAAATGTTTGACAGGGTCTTTGCGCTCTTCACCGAGGAAGAGATCGACAAGTACCGCTGGCATTTCAATCGCGGCAGGTTCTATCAAAGCAACTCGGACTATATACAGAATGCTTTCCAGCTGGCGCTCAAGAGCTATGAAGAGATGTTCCGCCTGGATCCGAAACGGGCGACCGAATCGGGTGGCGGATATTACGTGCAGCTTATTGTTCAGAGCTATGCCCGGCAGAATGACCGGGAAAATGCTTTCACGATCATTAATGAGGCCGAGCCATTTGCCGATGAAAACACACGGGACTTTTTTGCCCAGACCAGGAATGAACTTATTACCGATCCGGGCGAACGAATCGAATTGTTGACAGCGGACCTGCAGGAGGAGCCAGGTAATATTGAATTGATGCAGGAGCTTTACGAACTGTACCAGGCGGTCGGCGACCGATCCGAGTCCAGAAAAATGGCGGAGCGTATGTACGAAGTGGAACCCAGTGTCACCAACATCACGCGTCTGGCCGACAAGGCGGAAAACAATGGCGAGTATCGTCAAGCTATTCGCTATCTGTCCGAGGCGCATGAAATCCAGCAGGGTACGGTGAAGGCCCGCACTTCGCTGCGGATGGCCGACAACTATCTGAGCCTCAGGGATCTCCAGGAAGCGCGTCGTTTTGCACGTCGTGCTGCAAGCGAAGACCCCAACTGGGGTGAACCACAAATCACCATCGCGCAGATCTACGCGGAAGCCGTATCTCGATGCGCCGGAGCCGATCTGACACGTATTGACAAGGCCGTTTACTGGCTGGTGCTGGATTATCTTGACAGGGCCATACAACGCAACTCCGGTGTCAGCAGCACGGTCAATCGTCAGTACCGAACCTACGAGCCGGTTACACCAACCGCAGAAGAAAAATTCTATCAAAACTGGAATACGGGTGAAAGAATCCGTATCGATGGTTCCCTTAGAGATTGTTACTCCTGGATTGCCGAAGAGACGACCATCCGCTGATTCAAACGGATTGAGCACACGTCCATCCGGGAATAGTCCTTTCTGAGATAGATTATCCGTCCTGAATGCAGTATGGCAGGGACACAGGGGAAGACCGTTTTTTTCAGACTGCCCCCTTTGACTTTCGGAGTGTCTGGAAGACCCCCGATATCAGATAAAAAACAATAAAAAAAATGAGTAATTCCCAGGATAAAAAAGCACGCAACCGCAAAAAGAAGGGTAAGAAGAACCGCCCGAAAGGAAAGAAGGGCGGCAGCCAGCAGCGTGGCGGCGGTCTGCCCAATTTTCTTGATAACCAGCATGTGAAAACGGCAGGTCTGTATTCCGGCATCATGGAGGTTACGGAAAAGGGGGTCGGATTTTTACGGAAGCTGGATCATGAGTTCACAGCAACTCCCCAGGACCCTTTTGTGGTGCCGGACATGGTCCGCTTTTTCAATCTGAAGCCCGGATTGCTGGTCGAGGGAGAGATTGAGCAGGATCAAAGAGGGAACAAGCGGCTGGTCAGCGTGCATTCGGTCAATGGCGAGCCCTACGAGGTATGGGCCAAAGCTGTCCGCTTTGACTTGCAAACCCCAATCATGCCCATTGAACAGATCAAGCTTTCACGCAGCCCTGATGAGATTGAATTGCGTGTCATCGATCTAATCGCGCCGGTTGGGAAAGGGCAGAGGGCACTGATCGTGGCACCGCCACGAACGGGTAAAACCGTACTGCTGAAAAACATTGCCCGTTCCGTTGATGACTATCATCCGGATATAGAACTGGCCGTACTGCTCGTTGATGAGCGGCCGGAAGAGGTGACCGATTTCATCCGCACCACAGGCGGTCGTGTTTTTGCCTCCTCCAATGACAAATCCACAAAAAGCCACACACGCATTTCAGAAATGGCCCTTGGCTATGTAAAACGAAAAGCCGAAATGGGCAAGGATGCCGTGTTGCTGATAGATTCGATCACGCGCTTGAGCCGTGCCTATAACGCCGCTCAGGCCGGGGGCGGACGCACCATGTCGGGCGGACTCGATATCCGGGCGCTTGACATACCCAAGAAGATCTTCGGATCGGCCCGTAAAATCGAGAATGGCGGCTCACTCACCATCATTGCAACCTGCCTGGTGGAAACGAATTCCCGGATGGACGATCTTATTTTTGAGGAATTCAAGGGAACCGGGAACATGGAGCTGGTCCTTGACCGCGAAATTGCCGACGATCGTATTTTTCCTGCGATCAATATCGCCGCATCAGGTACCCGGAACGAGGACAAATTCATCGACGACTCGCTGGAAGAGCGCAATATGGTACGCCGGTACCTGCTGAAAAAATCCCCCAAGGAATCCATGGCAAGCCTGCTTCAGGTTTTGAAGCGGACCAGCAGCAATGAAGAGCTGTTGAACCAGATTGCCGCCTATGTCTGATTTGCTGCCATGATCAGACAGGAGCATCTGCGAAGAGCTGTCAGCAGATGCGATTCGCCACGTGTTGAAAACAGCTGTTTTCGGGGGGGGGCATTGCCGCTGCAATCCCCGGTCATTTGCGCTTCAGTACCGGTCAGCAGCAGGTTTATACGGAGTCAGTACTTTATCAATACGGAGTCAGTACTTTGGGAGACTGGGGTCAATGACGTCGGCCCACTTCAGGATGCCTCCTTTGAGGTTCTTGACATCCTTGAATCCCCGGGACATGAGGATGCGGCAGGCTTCCGCACTTCGGGCACCGCTGCGACAGTAAATGATGACGGGTTGATCCTTTTGGGATTCGATTTCTGACAAGCGGTCTGAAAGCTGTCCCAGCGGAATGAGATCGCCGCCGATATCCACAAGATCCTTCTCAAATTTTTCACGAACGTCAATCAGAAGAACAGGCTCCTTTTCGTCCTGTATTTTCTTCAGTTCCTGAACGGTAATTTCTTCTACAGTCATTATTGGTTTTTTCCTTCTGTTTCGTAATTGTATCGGTCCAGTCTGAACTGTTCACCAAGATACAGTTTTTTTGCCTCGTCATCCTCCGCCAAAAAGTCAGAAGAGCCCTCTTTGAGGATGCGTCCCTCGAACATAAGATAGGCCCGGTCGGTGATGGCCAGGGTTTCGTGAACGTTATGGTCGGTGATCAGGATCCCGATGTTTTTCTGGCGCAGTCCGGAGATGATCTGCTGGATGTCTTCCACGGCGATAGGGTCTACGCCTGCAAACGGTTCATCAAGCAGCAGGAATTTGGGTCTGGTGACCATGGCCCTGGCGATTTCGGTTCGGCGTCGTTCCCCGCCCGAGAGGTTGAATCCCTTGCTGTTGGCAACGGTCTGCAGGTTGAACTCCTCAATGAGCTCGTCGGTCCGCTCCCGTCTTTCCGCCTTGCTCAATTTGTAAAACTCGAGAATGGACTCGAGGTTCTGCCTCACCGTAAGGTTGCGGAAAACACTTGCCTCCTGCGAGAGGTATCCGATGCCGTACCGTGCGCGCCGGTACATGGGGAGCGTGGTTATGTCTTTGTCGTTGAGGTAGGTCCGTCCCTTTTCCGCCCGGATCAGTCCCACTACCATGTAAAATGTGGTGGTTTTTCCGGCACCGTTGGGCCCCAGCAGACCGACAATCTCCGACTGGTTGACGGAGATGGACACATTGTCCACAACGGTGCGTTTTTTATACCGTTTGACAAGGCCCTTGCAGTGAAGTTTTTGGCGTTCTGGTTGGGTCATGGAGTTTGGAGATGGTTACAAGGCGGGTGCGATCTGAGCAAGAGCCGACTCAAAAAAGAAACGACCGTCAGCCGACCCGAGTTTCTCTTCAACGGCACGTTCAGGGTGTGGCATCATGCCCACCACATTCCCTTTTTCATTGCAGATGCCGGCAATATTTGCTGTCGATCCGTTGGGGTTCGTTTCGGGCGTGATTTCACCTTCTGCGTTGCAGTATCTGAGAACGATCTGGTTTCCGTCTTCAAATTTCTTCAGAAGGTCACGGTCGGCATAATAGTTCCCCTCTCCGTGTGCCACCGGAATGGATAATAGCCGGTTTTCCGGTATGTTGGTGGTAAACGGGGTGTTGCGGTTCTGGCAGAGCAGGTTGACAAATTTGCAGGTAAACCTCAGTTGTTCATTGTGCATCATGGTACCCGGGAGCAGCTGCGCTTCCAGCAGGATCTGAAAGCCGTTGCAAATGCCGAGTACAGGTCCGCCTTTGTCAGCAAAACCGGCCACCTCGTTCATCACAGGGGAGAAACGGGCGATGGCTCCGCTTCGCAGGTAGTCGCCATACGAAAAACCACCGGGTATGATGATGCCGTCCACGTTCCCAAGGTCCGTATCCTTGTGCCAGATAAAGGTGGTGTCGATGCCGTGCTCGTGTTTCAGGGCATGGTATGCGTCGTGATCACAATTGGATCCCGGAAAAACAATAACTCCAAATTTCATGTGTTTAAAATTTTTGATTTCATAGGTCACATAGAATGTCCATGACAGGATATAATCATGCTCCTGTGTGTCAGCCGGTGGCTGTCATGTTCGTTTCCTTTTATGTGGACAGTGTCAGATTATGGTGGGACCGATCGGGCTCAGGTTGTGGTGGAATCCGGCAGGCGGATCTCGTAGTTCTCCATGACCGTGTTGGCCAGGAGTTTTTCACAAGCGGCGGCAGCAAGGTCGCGTGCCTGGGCGGGATCATCGGTGTCCACTTCAAGCTGGATGAATTTTCCGATGCGAACAGCCGATATTTCCTTGAAGCCGAGGTTTTCAAGCGCGTGATGGGATGCTTTCCCCTTTGGATCCAGAATGGATTCCCGAAGGGTGATGACGATATCTACCTGCATGGTTGAATGGGTTGGAGTGGTTGGAGTGGTTGGAGTGGTTGGGTCATATTGATGGAATTTTCCAAAGGTACAGCATTCAGGTTTCAGCTGCCAGTTGTTCCGTCATGTTGCATACGCGACCGGCAAGTTTTGTTTCCGATTGCCCGGTTTGATCCATCCAGGTGACGCCCTCCCAGCGGCGGAACCAGGTGAGCTGCCGCCGTGCGTATCTCCGGGTGTTGGTCTTGATCTGCGCGGTCATGGTGTTTTCTGAAAGGTCACTGCGCAAGTGGGCAATGACTTCCCGATAGCCAACCGTACGCAGCGACTGCAGCTCCGGGTGATATCCCATGTCCAGGATTTTCCGGACCTCATCCACAAGTCCCTCAGCGAACATGCCATCGACCCGTTTGCTGATCCGGTCATGAAGTTCCTTCCGGTCACGATGCAGGCAGATAAGCAGCACGTTATCCGGGGCGCGGAGCGGACGGTGCCGGTGAAAACTGCTGAAGGGTTGCCCGGTCTGCATCCAGACATCCAGCGCCCGGAACATGCGGTGCGGATTTGGCCCGTCAATACGTTCAAGGTAGGCTGGATCCACTTCCTGCAGTTTCTTCTGGATGGTTTGCAGTCCATCCCGTTCAGCAAGATACTCCAGTTCACGGATATTGGCGTCATTTTTGGGAGGAAGCGGGTCGAGCGGACGGATGAGCGACTCGATATAGAGCGTGCTGCCGCCAGCGACGATCACGGGTTTGCCCTGTTCATGAATGGAACGGCTCCATTCCCGGTACCGGTCAGCGAAGTCGGCAGCTGTGAACGTTTCGTCGGGATACAGCGTGTCAATGTGATAGTGGGGGATTTCATCAAGGACCGTTTTCGGGACCTTGCCGGTACCGATATCAAGGTATTTATAGCACTGGCGGGCGTCTGCCGAGATCACGGGGGCGTCAAAATGGCGGGCCAGTGTCAGGGAGAGGTCGGTTTTTCCGGTGGCGGTCGGACCCGTAATTATGACGGTCGGGGCGTGTGTGTCTTTTGTACGGGGTGCTGTTTTCACAGTGTCAGCTGAAGGGAAATCCGGTGGGTGAAGCCAAGGTCCGAGGCAATACCGGCGAAGCTGCTGAAGCCGTAATCCACCATGAAAGCGCCTATTTTAAGTCCGGTTCCGAGAGTGGGGGAGAGGAACATGTTGTTCCGGTCATCCAGGTGCACGTCGGTTACGCCGGCGCGGATAAACACAAGGTCCTTGTATCCCAATTCGGCACCGATACCTGGCTCAAAGCTGATGTCGCCCGCATTCAGATAGTAGGTGCGTCGGCCTTCGAACCGCATGTGGGTGTCAAAGGCAGCGAGCAGGCTGAAGTCGCCGAAATCGAAAAAGCGTCCGGCACCGATGCGCAGGGAGGGTTTGACATACTCGTTGGTTCCTTCCGGAAGGGTCTCGGGTTTACCGGTCTCGGGGTTGATAAAGTCCTGAAGGGCGGCAAGTTCGTTCTGGTCAACGGACCAGAATTTCATAAGTGTGGTGAAATCGACCAGGTTGATTCCGAACTGGTACCGTTCGCCGCGATGCTGCAGGCCGGCATCCAGGCTGTAGCCCCAGGCATTGGCAAAGGGTCCGAGCCGGGAATGGATCACTTTGGCCGATACGCCCCAGTGCCAGTTTCCGGCAAGGGCGTTGGCATACGAGAGGTACAGGGCCATGTCCGATGCGCTGAATTCGCGCATATAGCTGGTCGGATCGGATTTCGGCCGGTTTTGTTCGGGATCCCAGGCGTGCAGCGTGTTTTTGATGCCATCGACACCCTGGCGGATAAAGCTGAGGGCAAATACGCCGCTGGATCCTTCGACGGGCATGGCGACGGCTCCGTAGTCATATCCAACCACACCGGCAAACCGTTCGGAGTGCATATAGGCGAACTGCCAGTTGGGCACCCCTGAGAGTCCGGCCGGATTCCAGTATCCGGACAGTACGTCGCGGGTGACGGCCGTGTACGCGCTGCCCATTCCGAGGGGTCTGGCGCCGCCTCCCACGGAGAGAAAGTCGCCGCCGTATTTCGCTTCTTCAAAAGCCTGTCCGCTTGAGGTGGAAATGAGCAGGGCAGCAAGGATCAGGAATGTGTAAAAACCTCGGATCATCATGGAGTTGCAGAATACGGTCTGATACAGGGTTGCTGACCCAATGGTAACGCGGATCAATTGTCGGTTATTCTTGACAAGATAAAAAAAGGGGAGCAATGAATCAGCACCGGACAGATAATCGGGTAAACGGATGGGTCCGATCCGGGAAATCGGAT